>JAEUMA010000175.1 GCA_016793565.1 Rhizobiaceae bacterium | reverse complement strand
ATGATCAGGACTGCCCTTTTGACGCTGGTGACGCTGGCCATCGCGATCGGCCTGGGCGGGGCAAGCGTCTGGTATGCGCTCGATTCCCGGCAGGGCGTGGGCGCCGTCGACGTGGGCGGCTGGGTCGCGCATCCCGATATGGGCACGCCGGACGCTGATCCCTACACGAAAGCCCGCATCGCCCGCGAGGGCATCCTCACATTGGGCCGCGCCGAGGGCATATCCTTCGTCGCCGAACGCGACTCGGGCGGCGCTCCCCTGCTGGCCGAATGCAGCTACGCCATCGAAGGCGTGGTGCCGCCGGCCCGCTTCTGGACGCTGTTCGCCGTCGACGAGGCAAGCCACGGCCTGCCTGCCAGCGGCGGGCGGCAGGCTGCCATCCAGTCCTACGCCCTGTCGCGCGCGGCGGACAATTCGGTGGCGATCGCGATCGGGCGGCGGCCACGGCCAGGGAACTGGATGCTGGTAAACGCTTCAGGCCCGATGGCGCTGGTGCTGACGCTCTACGATACGCCGGTCACCGCCGGCGGAGATCTCGCCGAACTCGCCATGCCGCAGGTGCTGCGGATCGGTTGCGATGCTTAGGCTCGCCTACGCCCTCGCATTGGGTCTTCTCGGCGCCGGCATCGTGCACATCGTGGTGCTGCTGCTGGTGCCTGGCTATTCGGAGCGCGACGCCTGGTCCCGGCTGGCGGAGATGTCGGGCCCGTATCGCATGACGCGCATAGACGCGGTGGCCGGCGGAGAGCCGCTGCTTGGCGCAACCGATCCGCTTTTCGTCGCAGCTGCCTGCCGGTTCGACCTGTCTGACGGGATGGTGCAGATGGTCGCGCAGGGCCGCGTGCCGTTCTGGTCGGCGTCGGTCTACGATCGAGCCGGTCGCAACGTCTACAATTTCAATGATCGCGCCTCGCAGTCCGGGGCGCTCGACCTCGTCGTGCTGACGCACGCCCAGATGGTCGAAGTGCGCAAGCAGGTTCCCGACGGGTTCCAGCGGTCGCTTTTCGTCGAGGCCGAGATCGGCGAGGGAATCATCCTCGTGCGAGCCTTCTCGCCCGACGGCAGCTGGTCATCCGCCGTATCCGATTTTCTGGGCGGTATGAGCTGCGAGCTTCGCTGAGAGCGGCGCTTCCCGCGCCTACTGCACCGTACCCGAAGGCTTTCCGCTGTCGGTCCCGCCAGAACCTTTGCCGTCGACCGGTTCGGCCTCAATGGTTCTCTCGTAGCGGACACCGGGGAAGATCACCACGATGGCCGGCAGGCCGGTCGCAACGTGGGCGCGGCCGACCGGCGGCAACCGCTGTTCGAAGCTGAGTATCTTGGCCATCCGACGCGATCTCCCGAAAACCGGAGCAGTCACGCAACGCCTCCAGAGACGATCACGCCACGACAAGGTTAACGCTCGGTTAAGGCAAGTCAGGTCAGAAGGTCAAAAGCCGTAGTGCATCCGCGGTTTCGGTTCGGTGCCGACGAACTGAACCCCCACCCTCTGATTGCGGCGCCAGCGCAGAACGGCCTTGTAGGCCACGCGGTCGACCGGAATGTAGACAAGGAATTTCTCCGGGAGAATGGCCTCGATCGGCACGTTCAACTCCGCTCCGCCGGTGTTCTGGTTACGGACGACGCAGTTGATCTCGGACAGTTTGACGTCGAGAATGATGGTCGCGCCTTTCAGGACGCGAGCCCTATGTTCGCGCGGCGGTAGCGGTGCCTCCGGTTCGGCCATGGACGTAGGGACGCATCCTTTAAGCCCTTTCTAAAACATGCGACCGAAAGGTAAATGCATGATGAATCGCGGCTTCGTCGTCCAGACCGCGTATGACGGTCGATCCCACGACAGCTAAGCTGTTGGAATGGTTCTGTTAACGGATTCGTGCGGTTAACAGCTTGCTAACACATAAGGCGTAAATTCGACCGAAACTGAAGCGGTCGCACGTCCGGCGACCGGGTTCGGCGGGTGTTCCACGAGTATCGGTGCAGCGTGTCCTCGTTCGATTTTCGTCAGGTCGCCATGAGGACGGAAGCCGGCAAGGCGGAGCGCCTGTTCCGCGCGGCGGTCACGGCGTTCTGTTCGTTGACCCGGCCTAGCCGGCGCGAGATTCAGCAGCTCGAAGACCTGACCCTGCCGCTGTTCGAGCAAGTTTCTTCTGACTCGCGACGTTTTGTGGCCGCAGCCCTCTCTGAATGCGCCTACCCGCCGCGGGCGCTGGTTCGGCGCCTGTGCGAGGAACCCGTCGAAACGGCTGCCCCGCTCCTCATCCGCTCGGTTGCCCTCACCGATATAGACCTCATCGCGATCATCGGCCGTCACGGCATCGCGCATGCCCGCGCCATCGCGGCGCGTCCTGAGCTCAATCCGACAATCGTCGATCTGATCCGCGCTCTCGAGGCCTCGACGGCCGCCGAAACGGCGCAGGCGGAGGATCGGAAGG
>JAEUMA010000172.1 GCA_016793565.1 Rhizobiaceae bacterium | reverse complement strand
CGGCCGCGTCGTACATCTTGATCTGCTGCACCTTGATGTCGATGGTCGTTAGGACCACCGCTCCCGAGGCGTCGCGGTTGAAGGACGAAATGATCTTGGCATCGGCGTGGACGCCCGCCGACGGGTTGCCGGCGGCGACGGTGGAGTTCACCGACAGCCAGTTGGTGCCAGAGAAGGTCGCCGCCTCCGCATAGCTCTTCAGCTGATCCTGAAGGGCGTCGATTTCGGTCTGGATCTTCTCCTTGTCGGCGGCGCTCGCGTTGCTGGCCGCGACCAGCTTCACCTTGATCTCGGTCGCCGTCTCGACTGCCTTGTGCATGGCGGTGTAGGCGGTGTCCACCTTGGAGGCACCGAGGCCAAGTGCGTCCTGAACCGTGGACAGTGCCTTGTTGTCGGAGCGCATGGTGGTCGCGATCGACCAGTAGGCCGCGTTGTCGGAGGCTTCCGCCACACGATAGCCGGTCGAAATGCGGGACTGCGTGACTTCGAGCTTCTTGTTCGTCGCATTGAGGCTCTGAAGAGCCGTCAGCGCCGACGCGTTCGTCATGATGCTGGCCAAGATACCCACCCCTTCTTCACCCTGGCATGCCTGTCACATGCCGCGTCGGTGGCGCCGGTCATCTGCGTCACCCACCGCGCCGACCGATCGAGGTCGACACATGATTAACCATCAGTACGGGGTCATGGTTAATGCCAGATTAAGCAGTCCGGGCGGGGCGTGCCGCGGCGTGCCTTTTCTTAACTTTCGAGCATTTCCGGGAATCGAAAAGGCCGCGCCGGGTTGCCGGCGCGGCCTTCTGCGGATGAGGATCGCTAGGGTTTAGCGGAAGAGCGACAGGATCGACTGCGAGTTGCCGTTGGCGATCGACAGCGCCTGGATGCCGAGCTGCTGCTGAACCTGCAGCGCCTGGAGGCGGGTTGATTCCTTGTTCATGTCGGCATCGACCAGCTGGCCGACGCCGCGGTCGATGGAGTCCATGAGGCTCGATGTGAAGGTCTTCTGGAGGTCGATGCGGCTCTTGGCGGCGCCGAGATTGGTCGCAGCCGTGGTCATTTCCTTCAGCGCAGCTTCCGTCACCGTCAGCATCTGGGTGATCTGCGCGTCGCTGTGGCCAAGCACCGACAGTGAGTTGACGGTGTAGGTGTCGCCGGCGGCCGGCGTGGCACCGGCGGTCGGCACCTGAGCGGTCGCGCTGCGGGCGCCGGTGGTGCCGAGGCGGGCGGCATCCAGGATACCGTCGTTGAGGCCGGTGGCGCCGGCGAAGGCGTCATAGAGTTTGACGTCCTGAACCTTGATGTCGATCGTGCCGAGCGAGACGGTGCCGGCGGCATTGCGGTTGAAAGAGGCGACGACCTTCACGTCGTTGAACGTGCCGGCCGTGGTGTGGCCGGTGGTGGTGTCGACCGACAGCCAGTTGGCGCCGGAGAAGGTCGCGGCGTCGGCATAGCTCTTCAGCTGGCCCTGCAACGCCTTGATTTCGGTGTCGATCTTTTCCTTGTCGGCCGGCGTCGCGCCGTTGGCGGCCACGAGCTTGACCTTGATCTCGTTGACAGTCTCGATGGCCTTGCCCATACCGGTGTAGGCGGTATCGACCTTGGAAGCGCCAAGGCCGAGTGCGTCCTGGACCGTCGACAGCGCCTTGTTGTCGGAACGCATCGTGGTTGCGATCGACCAGTAGGCGGCGTTGTCGGAAGCTTCCGCGACGCGGTAGCCGGTCGAGATGCGCGACTGCGTCGTTTCAAGGCTCTTGTTGGTGGAATTGAGGCTCTGCAGCGCGGTGAGCGCAGCGGCATTGGTCATGATACTGGCCATGACAGGACTCCAACGTCTTTTTTTGATTGATTAGGTCACATACCGGGCCGGCCGGTATGACGGAGCGGCATCATGCCAATGATCGCTCTGAGGGATCACCCGCCAACACCGCGATATTGCACGGGACTTCCTACCATCCGGATAAGCCGTACGGTTAACGGGCGATGAATATGCCTATTCCTGAAGCAGGCTGCGCCATGGCTAGAGCATTTCCTGTAAACACTGGATCACTCTGCCGGAGGGCATTTGGTCCCAAGGTCGAGGGTTCCGGCGATGGCCGTGGTGGTGCCACGGTCGAGGCGGAACCCGAAGGAATTGGGGTCATATGCACCCGGCCCGCAGGGTTTCCCGCTGGCGGGCGCCCGCTGCGTCGAGCCGCTCGGCCGATGCACCACATCGACCTTCGCGTCTCTCCTGGCGGATCGCCGCGCCATCGGAGAAACAGTGTGAACCAGAGTTCACAGGAAATGCTCTAGAATCGAAAAGGCCGCGCCGGGGTTGCCGGCGCGGCCTTCTGGGTAAGAGGATCGATGAAGCCTAGCGGAAGAGCGACAGGATCGACTGCGAGTTGCCGTTGGCGATCGACAGCGCCTGGATGCCGAGCTGCTGCTGAACCTGCAGCGCCTGGAGGCGGGTCGATTCCTTGTTCATGTCGGCGTCCACGAGCTGGCCGACGCCGCGGTCGATGGAGTCCATCAGGCTCGAGGTGAAGGTCTTCTGCAGGTCGATGCGGCTCTTGGCGGCGCCCAGATTGGTCGCGGCCGTGGTCATTTCCTTCAGCGCCGCTTCGGTGATAGTCAGCATCTTGCCGACCTGCACGTCCGTGGCGACCGTCGTGGTGTTGGCGAGCGCCATGGTGAACACCGAGAAGGTGTCGCCGGCGGCGTCGGTGCCGAGCGTCACGGCGGCGGGAGCCGTACGAGCGCCCGACGTACCGAGGCGCGTGGCGTCGAGGATGCCTTCCTGCGCAGCGGTCGCGGTGGCGAAGCCTTCGAACAGCTTGATGTCCTGAACCTTCACGTCGATCGTGCCAAGCGAGACGGTGCCGGCGGCGTTGCGATTGAAGGAGGCGACGACCTTGACGTCGTCGAAGGTGCCCTGGGCTGCATGGCCGGAGGTGGTGTCGACCGACAGCCAGTTGGCGCCGGAGAAGGTCGCGGCGTCGGCATAGCTCTTCAGCTGGCCCTGCAGCGCCTTGATTTCGGTGTCGATCTTCTGCTTGTCGGCGGGCGTGGAGCCCTGAGCGGCAACGAGCTTGACCTTGATCTCGTTGACGGTCTCGATGGCCTTGCTCATGCCCGTGTAGGCGGTGTCGACCTTGGAAGCGCCGAGGCCGAGCGCGTCCTGCACCGTCGACAGCGCCTTATTGTCGGAACGCATCGTGGTTGCGATCGACCAGTAGGCGGCGTTGTCGGAAGCTTCCGCGACGCGGTAACCGGTCGAGATGCGCGACTGGGTGGTTTCGAGGTTCTTGTTGGTGGCATTCAGGCTCTGCAGCGCGGTCAGCGCAGAGGCATTGGTCATGATACTCGCCATGACTCGGACTCCGTCTTTTTCGTGGTGTTCTTTTTACATACCGGGCCGGCCGGTATGACGGAGCGGCATCATGCCAATGATCGCTACGAATAGGATCAACCCGCCAGCAGCACGGGTTGTGGCACGGAGTCCCTACGATTCCGATAAATGGGAAAGTTAA
>JAEUMA010000725.1 GCA_016793565.1 Rhizobiaceae bacterium | reverse complement strand
CACTCGATCTCCGCCTGAAGCTGGCGGGTGAGCGAGCGGATCAGCCGCATGCCGAAGGAGGTGTCGTTGGGAGT
Organism: Rhizobiaceae bacterium; assembly: GCA_016793565.1. Classification (GTDB taxonomy): domain Bacteria; phylum Pseudomonadota; class Alphaproteobacteria; order Rhizobiales; family Rhizobiaceae; genus JAEUMA01. The sequence goes on along the minus strand of JAEUMA010000725.1, from coordinate 4,922 downwards.
CGACGGCATGCCCGGACCGTCATCCCATACCTCGACCACGTAGTTCCGGTCGTCGCGGACGAGCCGCACGCCGAGCGTGCCCTGCCGGGCCATCTGGAAGCCGCGGCTGTAGGCATGCTTGAGCGCGTTCGTCACCAGTTCGTTGATGATTAGGGCGACCGGCGTCGCCTTTTCCGCCGGAATGACCATCGGCTCGAGATCGAAATCGGCCTCAATGTCCGTCCGCCCCGAGGCGGCCAGAAGGTCGGTGACCAGATCGCGCACGAAGTCGGCAACGTCGAACCGGCTGACGTCCTTCGACTGATAGAGCCGCCGGTGCACCGTGCTCAGCGCCTCGACACGCTCCAGCATGGAGCGCAGCGTCTGTTTGATCCCCTCGTCGCCGATGTTTCGGCTCTGCATCAGGATCAGCGAGGAGACCATCTGAAGATTGTTCTTCACGCGGTGATCGACCTCGTGAAGCAATGTCTGCTGCGCTTCCAGCGCCGACCGGAGGTCGCGGGTGCGTTCCGCCACGGCCTGCTCGAATCGGTCTTTCTCCTCGGACACCCGAAATTCGGCCGCCTTGCGGTCTGTCACGTCCAGCTGGGATGCGAAAAAGAACTGCAGCTCGCCGTCATCGCTGAAGACGGGGCTGATATAGAGCGCGTTCCAGAAGCGGCTGCCGTCCTTGCGATAGTTCAGAACGTCGACATTCAGGTCGGTGCCTTGCCGGATGCAGTCACGGATATAGTCGATGGTAGCGGGGTCCGTGTCGGGACCCTGCAGAAACCTGCAGTTGCGGCCGAGGATCTCGTCGCGCGAGTAGCCTGTGAGGCGCCCGAACGCATCGTTGGCGAAGATAATAGGATTGTCGGGCTGCCGCGGATCGGTGATCAGCATCGACATGCGCGTCGAACGGATTGCGGCAGCGAACGGATCGCACCTGGACGCGCTTATGCGAAGATCGCTCGCGACTTCAACCGCGCCCTCTTGTCGGTCGGCCTTCCAGTCCATTTCAACCCCATCGAAACCTCTGTCCGGCCCTTAACGGGCAAAAGACGGAAAAGTTCAAATCAACTAAAGATAGAAAGTCTGACGGGTTCGAAATAGGGATGTGATTGCCGCCTCAGTCGAGGCCTCCGGGAGAATTTTCGACACATCTCGGGCAGAAAAGCCGAAATGTCGTATGTAGGCTCGTTGCAGGCCTTTCGGTCTCGGCTATTGAGTTTTGCTTAGGGTGTTTTTCCGAACTTATCTCCTACTGCGTGATGTTCTGTGTGAATGCCGTCTCTTTGCGTCGATTTATTCCGATAGGCTTCCCTATTCCTTGCGGAGTGGGTAATCTTTTGTGCTCGGAAAACATGGCTTCGACTGCCGCCAGGATATCGGCTGGGAACGGGGCGACCCTTGGCCCCGCCTGATCGATGTGCAAGGACAGGATTTCCGAGGTGGCGGCCAGCCAGCCGTCGACATGGCGGATCTCCTGATAGGCGTGCAGCCGCTTCGCGTCGTGGTCCAGCAACTGGTAGCTGACCACGACGCGGTCGCCGAGATGCAGTTCGCGCAGGTAGCGGACGTGGACTTCGGCGGTATAAATGGTGAGCTTGCGCGTGCGCACATAGTCAAGCGTCATGCCCATCGCTGCGAAGGCGTCGTCGGAGCCACGGTCGAACAGCACCCCGTAATAGGCCATGTTGAGATGGCCATTGTAGTCGATCCAGGCGCTTTCGATATCGAGGGGGGGAGACAGGACAGGGGCGGTCACGGTGTTTTCGGTCTCCTCGACAGGGACGGCGGCATGGCATATGCCGCCGTCCCATGCATAAGGTGCCGGCGGCCGCATAAGCTGGCCCAGGAGCGGAGGAAATCATGGCCCTCAACGACGTCATCCGCGTCGAGCGCAACGAGCCGGCGATCGCGGCAGTGCTGGGCATTCTCAAGCAGCGGCTCGGCGAGCGCTTCCAGACGGGCACGGCGATCCGTCAGCAACATGCCCACACGACCTCGTACATCCCCTTGCAGGCGCCGGACGGCGTCGCCTTCGCGGAGGGGACGGAAGAGGTGCGCGACATCGTCAACATCTGCGCGACGCACCGGGTGCCGCTGATCGCATTCGGGGCGGGAACCTCGCTCGAAGGGCACGTGAATGCGCCGGGCGGCGGCATCTCGCTCGACCTCACCCGCATGAACAAGGTTGTCGCCGTCCACGCCGACGACCTCGACTGCACGGTGGAGCCCGGCGTGACGAGGCAGGAGCTCAATGTCTATCTGCGCGACACGGGATTGTTCTTCCCGATCGATCCGGGCGCCAACGCCACGCTGGGCGGCATGGCCGCGACGCGCGCGTCCGGCACCAACGCGGTGCGTTACGGCACCATGCGCGAGAACGTGCTGTCGCTGACCGCGGTGATGGCCGACGGCAGCATCGTGACGACGGGAAAGCGGGCGAAGAAGTCTTCGGCCGGCTACGACCTGACGCGGCTGCTGGTCGGCTCGGAGGGCACGCTCGGCATTATCACGCAGCTGACGCTCAAGCTCTACGGCATTCCGCAGGCGATCTCGGGCGGCGTCTGCCCCTTTCCAAGCGTGGAAAGCGCGTGCGAGGCGGTGATCGCGACGATCCAGATGGGCATTCCGGTGGCGCGCATCGAACTTGTGAACCAGCTTCAGATGCGCGCGCTGAAGGCCTATTCGAACCTCGACTACCCCGAGAGCCCATGCCTGTTCGTGGAGTTCCACGGTAGCGAGGCCGGCGTCTCGGAGCAGGCGGAGAGTTTTGGCGAGATCGCGACGGAATTCGGCGGTGGGCCGTTTCTATGGACGAAGGTCGAGGAGGAACGGCAAAAGCTCTGGAAGGCGCGCCACGACGCTTACTGGGCCTCGCACGCGCTGCGGCCCGGCGCCAAGGGGCTTTCGACGGACGTCTGCGTGCCGATCTCGCGCCTGGCGGAATGCATCGCCGAGACGGAGGCCGACATTGCGGAGATGGGGCTGATCGCGCCGATCGTCGGGCACGTCGGCGACGGCAATTTTCACGTCCTGGCGCTTATGGACAACGACAATCCGGCCGAGATCGCGCTGGTGGAGAAGTTCGTGGAGCGGCTCAACCTGCGCGCCATCCGCATGGACGGAACCTGCACAGGCGAGCACGGCATCGGCCAGGGCAAGATCGGCTTTCTCAATGCGGAACTCGGCGCGGGCGTTGCGGTGATGCGCACCATCAAGCAGACGCTCGACCCGCTCGGGATCCTCAACCCCGGAAAGATCCTGCCGCTATCGTGAATTCGGGCCTCGCGGCCCCGGAGAACTGCCACTTTATGAACACGCCGTTGCCGCTACACTGCCGCGGCTGGCGATAGGAGCAACCGGAGCAACCCAACTGGCTCGTCTCTTCGTCCTGATCGGTGGGCTGATCGTGCTGGCGCTCTGCGTAGCGCTGATCGGTCCCTATTTCATCGACTGGACTTCCTATCGCGCCGACTTCGAACGGGAAGCCAGCGCCGTGCTGGGGCGCAAGGTGACCGTGGAGGGAACGGCCAGTGCTCGATTGCTGCCGTTCCCCTCCGTGACCTTCACGGACGTGGTGGTGGGCGGGACGAGCGGCCAGCCGGCGATGACAGTCGAAACCTTCTCGATGGATGCGGAACTCGCACCCTTCCTACGCGGCGAGGTGCTGATCTTCGACATGCGCCTGGTGCGGCCCAAGGCGCGCATAGAGGTCAAGGCCGACGGCAGCGTCGACTGGCTGGTGCGGCCCTCGACGCCGTTCGACCCGCGCCAGATCAGCCTGGAAAAGGCGACCATCACCGACGGTTCGGTCGAGATCGACCATGCCGGTTCCGGCCGCACCCACAGCTTCACCGAGATCAACGGAACGGTCTCGGCGCGCACATTCGCGGGGCCGTGGCGCGCGGATGGGACGCTGCGTTTCGACGGCCTGCCGGCGAAAGTCTCGGCTTCGACCGGAGCGCTGGAGGAAAGCGGCGCCATGCGCCTGCGCACGACCGTGAAGCCCGATCACCATCCGCTGGTGATCGAAACGGACGGCAACATCCAGCTCAAGGACGGCGCGCCGACCTATGCCGGTTCGTTCCGCGTCAACGAATTGGCGCAGCAGCCCGCGGACGGGACGGAGCGCAAGCCCGAGGCGGCGTCGGGCACCCGGGTGGCGGGGCAGTTCACGCTGGCGCACGAGCGGCTGAGCGTGGATGAGTTCCGCTTCGAGACCGGGCCGACGGACGACCCCTATACGGCCGAGGGAACGGCGGCGATCGAGTTCATCGGCGCGCCGCGCTTCTCCGTGTCGATGAAAGGCGCCCAGGTGCGGTTCGACGAGGCGACCGCCGGCAAGGCCGGCGCCGGGCTGACGCTCGGCGCGCGCATCGAAGCGCTGGAAAAGGTTTTGGCGTCCCTGCCGCGCCCGAGCATGCCCGGCACGATCACGGTGGATCTGCCGGCGGTCGTGGCCGGCGACACCACCGTGCGCGACGTTTCGTTTTCCGCCGAGCCCAGCGCCGCCGGCTGGACGCTCAACGCCTTTACCGCGACGCTGCCGGGCAGGACAAAACTGGAGGCGAACGGAGAACTAGCGCTCGGCGACACCTTCGGTTTCAAGGGCTCGCTGCTGGTCGCGGTGGCGCAGCCTTCCGGCTTTGCGGCGTGGGTGGCGCGCGAGGTAGACGACGCGATCCGCCGGCTGCCGGCCGCCGGCTTCAGCGCCAAGGTCGACGTCTCGCGCGAGAGGCAGCACTTCTCCGATCTTGAGCTGGTGCTGGGCGATGCCCGGTTCACCGGCGAACTCGATCGTCGCCAGCAGGGCGACGCGCGGCCGGCGGTGGCCCTGAGCCTCTCCGGCGGCGCTCTCGATCTCGACGGGCTCGCCGCCTTCACCTCGCTGTTCGTGAGCGACGCGGGCGCGACGCGCTTCGCCGATCACGACA
>JAEUMA010000141.1 GCA_016793565.1 Rhizobiaceae bacterium | reverse complement strand
CCCGTCCGGCCGGATGATGGCCTTGGCGCCGGCCTTGGCGGCAGTGACGGAAACGGTGCGCACCACGGTCGCCAGCGCGACGGGTTCCTGGGCTGCCTTCAGGCGGGAAACGACATCCAGAACGTCGACATGGGCGGTCATGTGGACCTCGCTCACAGTTTCGCCAGATAGGGTTCCAGCGCCGCGAGGCTGGCGAGATTGTGCGCGGGCGCGAAAAGATCGACATGCGGCAGCGCAGCCTTCATGCCCGCGGCCTCGGGGGCATATCCGTCCCAGCCCATCATCGGGTTGAGCCAGACGATGCGTCGGCAGCGCCGGGCGAGCTGCGCCATCTCGCGGCCTAGAAGCGAGGCGTCACCAGTTTCATAGCCGTCCGATACGATCATCACGCAGGTGCGCGAATGAATGACGCGCGCGGCGTGCCAGCGGTTGAAGGTGGCCAGGCACTCGCCGATCCGCGTGCCGCCGCCGGTTCCCTGCGCCATGACGGCCAGCCGATCGAGCGCGCGCCCTGGATCCCTCTCCTTCATCGCATCCGAGACATGGGCGAGTCGGGTGTGGAACAGGAAGGCCTCCGCCTCGCGGAACTCATCGAGAGCCCCGTGGATGAAGCGCAGGAACGTACCCGTGTACATGCTCATAGAGCCGGACGCATCGAGCAGGATGACCAGCCTGAGGGGCTTGTCCTTGCGTCGCCGCCGCACCAGGTTCACCGGGGCGCCACCATGGCCGACGTTGCGGTGGATCGTCCGCCGCAGATCCAGCCTGTAGCCCCGCCGGCGAGCGAGATCGCGCCGGGCGAGGCGGGTGCGCATCGCGCGCGCGAGCCGCTCGGCGACCGCATGCGCTTCAGCGATGTCGGCCGGGTTGTCGAGTTTGCGGAAATCGGTGCTGGCGAGGTTCTCCGCGACCGAGGCTCCCTCCGCGCGGCCTTCGCCGGACCGGCTCTCCTCGACGTCGCCGCCGGCCGGCATCTGGTCCGGTATGCCCCTCGATCCGCCGGCTTCATTGCCGCCGAGTATGCGGAGGCCAGGGCTGTTCGCATCGGCAGCCTCCCCTGTAGCGGTGGAGCGCGAACGGGTCCGCATGTTCAGCCAGAAGGCGTCGAAGATGCCGTCGAATTTCTCCCAATCCGCCTTGCGCGACGAAAACAGGTGCTTAAACGCCGACCGCATCAGGCCGGGAGCGGCACCGTAGCCAGCGGCCAGCAGAGCGGCCGCGTCCTGGCCCTCCCGCGCGCCGACGGTGAAGGCGGCGTTGCGGAGCGTGGCGAGGAAGGCGGACAGCTTCTCCGCCACCATACGACCGACGCCGTCGAGATCTTCGAGGTCGGGTGGCGTTCCGCAGCAGCTCATGCGACCTTGCCCAGCAGCCTGGCGGAGACTTCCGCGGTCATCCGCGCCTGGTCCTCTCGCGTCTTGAGAATGCACATCAGTGTCTCCTGGACGATGGCGGGATCGGCCTTCAGGTCGCCAACGTCCATCCCAACCAGCGCTGCGGCCCAGTCGAGCGTCTCCGCGACGCCCGGCCGCTTTCGGAGATCCTCCTTGCGGATCTTTCCCACCATCTCTGCGATCTGGAGGGCAAGCACTGCGCCAGCCTGCGGGAGCCGTGCCATGATGATGCGGGCTTCCCGTTCGACGTCCGGGTAGTCGACATAGTGGTAAAGGCAGCGTCGGCGCAGTGCGTCGGAAAGTTCGCGCGTTCCGTTCGATGTCAACACGACATAGGGCACCGACAACGCGGTGATGGTTCCGAGTTCCGGTATGGTCACCTGCCAGTCCGACAGAAGTTCCAGCAGAAAAGCCTCGAATTCCTCGTCGGCTCTGTCCACCTCGTCGATGAGCAGGACGGGAGGCCTTTTCCGGCGAATGGCGGCGAGCAGCGGCCTCTCCAGCAGGTATTTTTCGGAGAAGATGCGCTCCTCGATGGCAGCCGCTTCACCTAGGCCGCCGCCGACCCGGTGCGCTTCGATGGCCAGCAACTGGCGCTGATAGTTCCACTCGTAGAGTGCGGAAGACTGGTCGAGGCCTTCGTAGCACTGCAGGCGGATCAGTTCGGTCGCGTGAACGGAGGCGAGCGCCCGCGCGACCTCCGTCTTGCCGACGCCCGCTTCGCCTTCGAGCAAGAGCGGGCGTTTCAGGAGATGCATGATCGACAGCGCGGTCGCAAGCTCGCCGCCGGCAATGTAGCCGGCTTCTGCCAGGCGCGCCGCGATCGTGTCGCGGGAGAGGGGCATGACCGCTCTACACCGCCCCCAGCTCCTTCGCAGCCTTCCAGTTGCGCCAGAAGTCGTGCGGCATCTGGATATGCGTCGATCCTAGGAACGAGAAGGCGTCGTTCACGGCGTTGGAGAAGGCCGGTACTCCGCCAACATTGGGGCTTTCGCCCACGCCCTTCGCGCCGATCGGATGATGGGGCGAGGGCGTGACGGTGTAATCCGTTTCCCAATGCGGAGCTTCGACCGCCGTCGGCAGGAAGAAGTCCATGAAGGAGCCGGTGGTGACGTTCCCGCCGTCGTCGTAGCGAATCTCCTGGCCCATCGCGATGGCGAAGGCTTCGGTCAGGCCGCCGTGAACCTGGCCTTCAATGATCATCGGATTGATGCGTGTGCCGCAATCGTCCAGCGCGTAGAAGCGGCGGACCTTGTAGACGCCGGTGTCGACGTCGATGTCCATGACGCAGATATAGGCCCCGAACGGATAGGTCATGTTGGGAGGATCGTAGTAGCTGACCGCTTCCAGGCCGGGCTCCAGGCCGGGCGGCGGCGAGTTGTAGGCGATCCAGCAGATGTCCTTCATGCCCAGGAATTTTTCCGGCAGGCCCTTCACCCTGAAACCGTCGACGTCCCATTCGAGGTCGTCCTCGTGGACCTCGAGCTTGTAGGCGGCGATCATCTGCGCCTTGGCCTTGATCTTGCGGGCCGCCATGGCGATGGCCGCGCCCGCCACCGGCGTGGAACGCGAGCCGTAGGTACCGAGACCGTAGGGTGCGGTATCGGTGTTGCCTTCCTCGACCATGATGTTGTCGGCCGGAATGCCGATCTCCGTCGCGATGATCTGCGCCCAGGTCGTCTCGTGGCCCTGTCCCTGGCTCTTGGTGCCCATCCGCGCGATGCCGGCGCCCGTCGGATGCAGCCGGATTTCGCAGGAATCGAACATCGCGATGCCGAGGATGTCGCAGTTCTTGGAGGGTCCCGCGCCGACGATCTCCGTGAAGAAGGACACGCCGACGCCCATGATCTCGCGCGTCTCGCCGCGCCTGAACGCTTCGCGTTTCGCTGCCTGCTCCTTGCGCAGCTCCGCATACTGTACGGTTTCCATCGCCTTTCTCATGGCGGTGGCGTAGTCGCCGGAATCGTATTCCCAGCCAAGCGCTGACTGATACGGGAACTGGTGCGGCTGGATGAAGTTCCTGAGCCTCAGTTCCGCCGGGTCCATACCGAGCTTCTGTGCCAGGATATCCATCGCCCGTTCGATGCAATATGCGGCTTCGGTCACGCGGAAAGAGCAGCGGTAGGCGACCCCGCCCGGAGCCTTGTTGGTGTAGACGCCGTCGACCGCCAGATGCGCAGCGGGAAAATCGTAGGAGCCGGTGACGATGTTGAAGAAGCCGGCCGGCCATTTCGACGGGTCGGCGCAGGCGTCGAACGCGCCATGGTCGGCAAGCACATGGACCCGCAGCCCCGTAACCTTGCCTTCCTTGGTCGCCGCGATCTCCGTTGTCATGTGATAGTCGCGGGCGAACGATGTCGCCGTCAGGTTCTCGATGCGGTCTTCCACCCACTTCACCGGCTTGCCGGTGACGATGGAGGCGACGGCGGCGCAGATGTAGCCGGGATAGGCGCCCACCTTGTTGCCGAAACCGCCGCCGATATCCGGCGCGATGACGTGGATTTTCTGCTCCGGCAGCTTGGCGATCAGCGATACCACCGTGCGGATGACATGCGGCGCCTGGAAGGTACCGTAGATGGTCAGCTCGCCCTTGATCTTGTCGAAGGAGCAGACGCACTGGCAGGTCTCGAGCGGCGAAGGATGTGTGCGGTGGTAGGAGATCATCTCCTTGATGGTCACGTCCGCCTTGCGGAAGGCTGCATCGGTCAGTTCCCTGTCGCCCACCGTCCACTCGAAGATGTGGTTGTAGTGCTTGCGCGGTCCGTGGGCACCGTCCTTCTTGTCGCGGATGTCCTCGCGCAGCACGGGCGCGTCGGCGTCCATCGCGTGGAAAGGGTCGACCAGCACCGGCAGCGCCTCATACTCGACCTCGACGGCATTGACGCCGTCGTCGGCCGCGTAGCGGTCGGTCGCCACCACGAACGCCACTTCCTGATTCTGGAACAGCACTTTGCCGTCGGCCAGCACCATCTGCACGTCGCCGGCCAGCGTCGGCATCCAGGCGAGATTGACGGTCTTCAGCGTTTCCGCCGTGATCACGGCCAGCACCCCCGGCACCTGAAGCGCCTTGTCGGTGTTGATCGCCTTCACGCGGGCATGGGCGTGCGGCGATCGCACGAAATCGCCGTGCAGCATGCCGGGTAGCTTGACGTCGTCGACGTAACTGCCCTTGCCCTGGGTGAAGCGGATGTCCTCGACCCGCTTCCTCTTGCAGCCCATGCCTTCCAGGCGTGCCTCGCGCTGCTCGCGCGTGAGCGACATGTCGTTCATTCCGCCGCCTCCTTGAATTCGGTGCCGTTGATTTTGGCGGCCGCGTACTGGATCGCCCTGACGATGTTCTGATAGCCGGTGCAGCGGCACAGATTGCCCGAGATGCCGAAGCGAATCTCCTCCTCGGTCGGGGTAGGATTCTCCCGCAGCAGCCGATGCGCGCGCACGATCATGCCCGGCGTGCAGAAGCCGCATTGCAGGCCGTGCATCTGTCGGAAGCCTTCCTGCAGCGCCGACAAGGTGCCGTCGGCGTTGGCCATCCCCTCCACCGTAAGGATTTCGCTTCCGTCCGCCTGCACGGCGAACATCGTGCAGCTCTTCACCGACATGCCGTCGATATCGACGGTGCAAGCGCCGCAATGCGTGGTCTCGCAGCCGATATGGGTGCCGGTGAGCTGCAGGTTCTCGCGGATGAAGTGCACCAGCAGCGTGCGGGGCTCGACCAGCCCGTCCACGTCGACGCCGTTCACCTTCATGCTCACCTGGGTCTTCTTTGCCTGGGGTGCCATCCGATCCTCCCTCAGGCGGCCTTGGCGGCGGCGCGCCTCAGCGCCCGCTCCACCATGATGCCGCCGACATGCTTGCGGTATTCCACTGGCCCGCGTCCGTCGCCCGCCGGCTGCATGATTGCGCGAGCGGCCTCCGCGGCTTTCTTCAGCGCGGCGTCGTCGAGGCTGGTGCCTATGACGGCACCGGCCGCTTCTTCAGCGAGCAGCGGCGTCTCGGACAGATTGGTCAGGCCGATCGAACAGGTGGCGACCGTGCCGCCCCTCATCGTGAGGACCACGGCCGCCGCGGCTGTGGCATAATCGCCGATCTTCCGCTTCAGCTTCTCATAGGCATAGCCATGGCCGGCCGGCTGCGCAGGGACGGCGACGGCGGTGAGGATCTCGCCGGGTTCGAGGGCCGTGAAATAGGCGCCCTGGTAGAAGTCGGCGGCCGCCACTTCGCGCTCGCCGCCGGGGCCGCGCAACCGATAGACTGCCCCGAGCGTCATCATCAGCGCAGGCATGTCGTTGCCGGGGTCGCCATTGGCCACGTTGCCACCGAGCGTTCCGCAATAGCGGACCTGGGGATCGGCGATCAGCAGCGCCGTCTCGTGCAGGATCGGCAGGGCCGCCGCGATGGTGTCGGAAGCCAGCAGATCGTACTGCGTCGTCATTGCGCCGATGACCACCGTGTCGCCGTCGCGGCGCATGCCCCGGAGTTCGCCTATGCCGTGCAGGTCGACCAGATGGTCGGGTGTGGCCAGCCTGAGCTTCATCATCGGGATCAGACTGTGGCCGCCGGCGAGCGGCCTCGCCTCGTCGCCTAACTCGCCGAGCAGCTTGATCGCGTCGGCCACGCTGGTCGGACGGTGATAGGTGAATGGTCCGGGTATCATGGTTCCTCCGTCGCTTCGCCGGGACGGAATTCTCTTGCGGTTCCGTTGCTCCGACGAGCCGGCGCAGGCTGTTCCGGCATTCCGGCGCGCGCAAGCTGGGCGCGACGCGAACGACACGAAGGCCGCAAAAACGCACGAACCGCCGTTCTGCACGCACGAACTGCGTCAGCGATTTTGACCCATCATCGGTGTGACGGTTACGCGCTGCGGCGGATGAGACCCAGCCTGGCCTTGAGTTCGGCGATCTTCGCTCGGCTGACGGGTACCAGGTGAGGGGTGGGCCCGGCCAGTTCGACGACGGCGCCGTCGCCCTCCTTGCGGATCAGCATGACATGTGGAAGCGCGATGATGTGGCTGCGGTGCACGCGCACGAAAACGGTTGGGTCGAGCTGCGCTTCCGCGTGCGAGATCGACCACGGGCTCATCCGCTCGCGGCTGCCGTCGTGAACCAGCGAATAGTGCGCGTCCGCCCGGATGCTGCGCACCTCCGCGACCTCGATGAAATGGGTGCCGTCGGTCGCCTCCACCGGCAGGCGCGCGGCCAGCGGCGGCGGTCCAGGCAGTGCTGCGGTGCCGGATGCCGCCGTCACATCCACTGCGGCGGCAGCGCTCGCTCCCGCCGCCAGAAGACGGGTGGGCTTCAACCCGGCCTCCGCCTCGTCGACGGTCTCGGCCGGGTACGGCGATGCGGGGGATGTCCGCGATCTCGATCGGGGCTCCGGCACCAGAAACAGCAGGAAGCCAGCGACGATAAGAAAGCACAGCAGTGCCACAACCAGGGAAAGCACCTGGGGCGAGGCCACGGGTCCGCTCTGGGTATGCATATGCGTGCCCGCCGGCACGAATCGCATGCCGTACATCGCCGTGTAGTGCATCCCCGACACCGCGATGCCGAAGGCGACGGCACTCGTGGCCAATCGCGCGCCGCCTTGCCGCGCAATGAAAACGCGAAGGCCGCCATAGCCGGCCCCCAGCGCTACCAGGGCAGCCGCCACCATCGGCGCGACGTCGTGCTCGATGCCGAAGTCGCCGGCCAGTCCGTGGATGCCGACATAGTGCATCGAGACGATGCCGGTGCCGAGCAGCAGGGCCGCGGCCACAATGCGCGGGCTCGACGGTTCGCCCATCGAAACGAAGAACAGCGAGACACCGACGACAATAGCGCAGATGAGGAACGAGACGATGGTCGGCAGAACCAAATAGACGGCGTCATCCGGAAGCGGCACAGCCAGCATACCGACGAAGTGCATGGTCCAGATGCCGACGGCCAGGAACAGCGCAGCCCCTGCGAGCAGGAACCTCTGTCCAACAACCGTCGTTCCGCGAACGCGCGCGGCCATTCCGAAGCCGGTATATCCTCCCAAAATCGCGATCACCACAGAGAGCGCGACCAGGGAGGGGTTGTGCCCTGCAAGCATTCCGGTACCGGCCGGCGAGACATCCTCCTGTCCGCACAGCTTCTCCCCTCGTGGAGTTTACAGCCAGGCAGGCCATTTGCAATGCATGCGTCCGACCTGCGAAAGGTCGTCCGGTCAGGCCTGTTCGCTGAACCGGCTCGCCGCGCCTCGTGCGGGCCTAGCGATCGGGCGTTTCCCGAAGGAAGTCGAAATCGCACCCCAGGTCGGCCTGAAGGACATGGTTGCGGTAGAGCCAGTCGTAGCCGCGCAGGCCCGTCGGCGCGGATAGCGGTGCGGCCTCGAGCCGCCGAGTGATTTCCGCGTCTTCCACGAGGAGGTCGAGGCTGCGGTTTGCGACGCTCAACCGGATTCGGTCGCCGGTGCGCACCGCCGCCAGCGGCCCGCCGGCTGCGGCCTCGGGAGTGACGTGGAGGACGACGGTGCCGAAGGCCGTGCCACTCATGCGGGCGTCGGAAATGCGCACCATGTCCTTGACGCCTTGGCGCGCCAGCTTCTTCGGGATCGGAAGGTAGCCGGCCTCCGGCATGCCGGAAGGGCTGGTCGGTCCGGCGTTCTGCAGCACGAGGATGTCGTTCGCATCGACGTCCAGGTCGGGATCGTCGATGCGGCGGGCGAGGTCTTCCAGACTGGAAAAGACGACAGCCTTCCCTTCGTGTTCCAGCAGGCGAGGGTCGGCGGCGGCGCGCTTCACCAAGGCTCCACTTGGCGCCAGCGAGCCAAACAGTGCGACCAGGCCGCCGGTCGCCGATATCGGATCGACGACAGGGTGGACTATGCGCGGGTCGGAGGGGATCGCCTGCGGCGAGGCGAGAATTTCGCCCAGTGTGCGGCCGGTCACCGTCAGGCAGTCGAGATGAAGCAGCGGCCTCAGCTCGCGCAGGACTGCCTGCAGGCCGCCGGCGGCGTAAAAGTCCTCCATGTAGTTGTCGCCAACCGGCTTCAGGTCGACCAGGACTGGCGTCGTCTCCGAAAGCGCGTTGAGGCGCTCCAGCGAAAGCGGCAGGCCGGCGCGGCCGGCGATCGCAGCCAGATGCAGGACCGCGTTGGTCGAGCCCGACAGCGCCAGGATCACGCGCATGGCGTTCTCGATCGACTGCGCGGTCACGATCCGGCGCGGCGTGCGTTCGGAGCCGATCAGCCCGACGGCGAGCCGTCCGGAAGCCTCGGCACTGCGCAGCCTGTCGGCGTGAACGGCGGGGATCGCAGCCGAATCGGGCAAGGCCATTCCGAGCGCCTCGGCCACGCAGGCCATGGTGCTGGCCGTGCCCATGACGGCGCAGGTGCCGGCGGTGGTGGCGAGGTTGCCCTCTACTGCCGCGATTTCGGCCGCGTCGATCTCGCCGCCGCGGTAGCGCGCCCAGAAGCGCCGGCAGTCGGTGCAGGCGCCGAGCCGTTCGCCGCGATGGCGGCCCGTCATCATCGGGCCGGCCACGACCTGTACGGCGGGGAGGTCAGCCGACACCGCGCCCATCAATTGCGCCGGTACCGTCTTGTCGCAGCCGCCCATCAGCACGACGCTGTCCATCGGCTGCGCCCGGATCATTTCCTCGACGTCCATGGACATCAAGTTGCGGAACTTGAGGCTGGTGGGGCTGAGAAAGACCTCGCCCAGCGAGATGGTCGGGAATTCGAGCGGCAGGCCGCCGGCGGCGAGCACGCCGCGCTTCACGGCATCCAGAAGCTCCGGGAAATGCCGGTGGCAGTTGTTGAAGCCACTCGGCGTGTAGCAGACGCCGACGATCGGGCGGCCCAGCATCTCGTCGGAATAGCCCATCGAGCGGGCGAAGGAGCGGCGCAGATAGAGCGCGAAATCGCGATCGCCATAGTTGGTGAGCCCGCGCGCGAAGCCGGCTGCGCGGTTGTCGTCGCCGCCGCTCACAGCGCTGCCGCCTTAAGCTTCTGGCGCACGAACTTCGGCGACAGATAGTCGTGGATGCCGAGCGAGCCGCCTTCGCGGCCGAAGCCGCTTTCCTTGACGCCGCCGAACGGGCCTTCGGCGGTTGCCAGCAGCACTTCGTTCACGCCTACCATGCCTACCTCCAGCGCCTCGGCGGTCAGCTGCGCCCTGTCAAGATCGTCCGTAAAGACGTAGCCGGCAAGGCCGAAGGGCAAGGCATTCGCCTGCTTGACGGCGTCTTGCACCCGGTCGAAGGCGAAGATGGGGGCCACCGGCGCGAAAGGTTCCTCCGCCATGATGCGGCTGTCGGGTGCCACATTGGAGAGCACCGTCGGTTCCAGAAAATGGCCGGCGTTGAGTTGCGGCGGGCGCCTGCCTCCGGCCGCGATTGCAGCACCTTTGCCGACAGCGTCGGCGATCACGTCATTGGCGCGGTCCAGTGCGCGGCGCGAGATCAGCGGTCCCATGGTGACACCCTCCACCGCGCCGTCACCGACGACCGTGGCGCGGGCCACATCGGCGAACGTCTCGACGAAACGTCGTTCGATGGAGCGATGGACAAAAAAGCGGCTCGGCGAGATGCACACCTGTCCGGCATTGCGGAACTTGGCGGTTGCCAGAGCCTGCGCCGCCGCGATCGGATCGGCGTCCGCGTGGACGATCACCGGTGCATGGCCGCCGAGTTCCATCGAAACCCGCTTAAGCCCCTCGGCTGCCAGCCCCGCGACGATCTTGCCGACACGGACCGAGCCGGTCAGGCTGACCTTTCGCACGGCTTGGTCGGCGACCAGCGTTGCCGAAATGAAGTTCGCATCGCCGGTCACCACGCCTATCGCATCGGCTGGCAGCCCGGCGTCGAGACAGGCGTCGGCGAGCGCGAATGCCGCGCCTGGCGCCTCTCCCGCAGGCTTCAAAACGACGGAGCATCCCGCCGCCAGGGCCGCCGCCAGTTTGCGGGCCGGCAGCAGGACGGGGAAGTTCCAGGCGGTCAGCGCCACGCACACGCCCACCGGCTCGTAAAGCACGGCCATGCGCTGCTGCGGCGTCCTGCCCGGGATGATCTGGCCGTAGATGCGCTTGGCCTCTTCCGCGTACCACTCGAACTGATCGGCCGCCGCGAGCGTCTCGCCGCGCGCTTCGGCAAGCGGCTTGCCGGTTTCCTGCGTGACGATGGCGGCGATCGTCTCGACGCGGGAGCGGATGAGGTCGCCCACCTTACGCAGTACGCCCGCCCGCTCCCAGGCCGGAATGCGCCGCCATGCAGCCAGACCCGATTCAGCGGCGCGGAGGGCGTTGTGGAGGTCCGACGCCGTGGCGGCGGCGATACTGCCGATCGACTGCTCGGTGACGGGGCTGAGAAGCGGCAGGCTGCCGCCGTCGGAGGCGGGACGGCGACGGCCGCCGATCAGGAGGAGATGGTCCGGCATGCTGGCGACTTTTCCGTGCTGGTGAAGACGGCTTGACATGGTGCTGGCTTGTAACTACCAGTTAT
This sequence comes from Rhizobiaceae bacterium, assembly GCA_016793565.1. Taxonomy (GTDB): domain Bacteria; phylum Pseudomonadota; class Alphaproteobacteria; order Rhizobiales; family Rhizobiaceae; genus JAEUMA01. The sequence continues at coordinate 505 of JAEUMA010000141.1, read as the reverse complement.
TTCGCACATTGCAACTTGTGTTGTCGAGAATGAAACACAAAATTGGCCGACGCGGTTAGCCGCTCGGCTGTCTGGGAGGAAAGAAGGAATGTCCAAACGCCACGTTTGGGCGAGGACGGCTGCTGTTGCCGTGCTCGGCCTATCGCTGACGGCGCCGCTCGCCGCGTTCGCCGACGAATTCATCGAAGGAACGTTTCCGCCGATCAAGGCTGGAAAGCCCTATGCGGGCACGACCCTCACGATCCCGACGCAGAAAGGCTGGGCAAGCTTTGCGCCGGCCGTCGAACTCACCAAGAATTTCGAGGACATGACCGGGATCAAGGTCCAGTACGACATGATCCCGGGCGGCGACATCTTATCCAAGCAGCTGCTCGCTGTTTCGCAGGGCAGCGGCACCTACGACGTCGTCACGCAGCATGCGGCGACCTTCGGTAGCTTCTTCCGCTTCCTGAACCCGATCGACGACCGCATCAACGAGATTTGGGGTGGCGTCGACAAGTTCGAA
>JAEUMA010000130.1 GCA_016793565.1 Rhizobiaceae bacterium | reverse complement strand
CGGCGACCATCCCTTCCACTTCTGGCAGTACACTGGCACCGGCGTGATTCCGGGCATCGACGGCAAGTCCGACATCAACGTCTTCAACGGCAGCACCGCCACTTGGCGCAAATGGCTCAAGGCCAACACAAAATAGAGCGGTTTACCGTTCTAGACATCCACCCGGACACAGAGCTTGAGGCGCATTAGCCAAGAACACGCGCATCGGTTGACAACGGCGCGACATGGCCCTTGGACTCTCCGTTGCCTGAATTTGGCCAAACGGCGGCGTCATGCGCCCCGCAACGACAACAGGGGGTCCCGGATGCGAACCCATATCCAGGCGCTCGTGGCGGTCGCCTTGCTCGGCGCGGCGACGCCCGCGCTGGCACAACAGGCAGAATGCGGCGGCGACTTCGCGGCCTGGAAGGCAGCCATGCATGCCGAGGCACAGACCGCCGGCGTCGGTGCGACAGGTCTGGCCGCGCTCGACGCCGCGACGCTCGACCCCAAGGTGCTGGAGCGCGACCGCGCGCAGGGTGTCTTTTCGCAGACCTTCATCGAATTTTCCGGCCGCATGATCTCCGCGTACCGGCTCAAGCACGGCGCCGCCAATCTCACGAAGTATGCCGACGCTTTCGCCCGCGCCGAGCAGGAGTTCGGCGTTCCGGGACCCGTGATTGCCGCATTCTGGGCGCTTGAGACCGACTTCGGCGCCGTGCAGGGCAATTTCCATACGCTCTCGGCTCTGCTGACGCTGGCGCATGACTGCCGCCGGCCGGACCTTTTCCGCCCGCAGATCGTCCCGCTGCTGACGCTCATCGACCGTGGCGAACTGCCGGCCGACGTCACCGGCGCATGGGCGGGCGAAGTCGGCCAGACGCAGATGCTGCCTTCCGACATTCTGCTGCGCGGCGTCGACGGCGACGGCGACGGTTTGATCGACGTGCGCAACAGCGCACCGGACGTCATCCTGACGACGGCGGCCAAGATCCAGTCGCGTGGCTGGAAGCGCGGCGAACCCTGGATCCAGGAAGTGCGCGTGCCCGATGCGATGCCGTGGGAGGAGACCGGCCGCGACAACAAGCAGCCGCTTTCGCGCTGGATCACGCTCGGCGTGACGCAGCCGGACGGAAGCGCGCTGGCCGATAATGGCCTTTCCGCCGGCATAGCCCTGCCGATGGGGCGCAAGGGTCCGGCCTTCCTCACCTACGACAACTACGACGTCTACCTGCAGTGGAACCAGTCTGCCGTCTACACGCTGACGGCGGCCAACCTGGCCACGCGCCTCGCTGGCTCCCCGGCCTACGATCCGCGCCAGCCTGAAGAAGGCCTGTCGTCCGACATGATGAAGCAGTTGCAGCAGAAGCTGGCCGACAAGGGCTACGACGTCGGCGGCATCGACGGCGTTCTGGGCAACAACACGCGCGAGGCGATCCGCCGCGAGCAGATGCGCCTCGGCCTGCCGGTCGACGGCTGGCCGACGCCTTCGCTGCTGGCGAATATGTAGCGCTATTCGAGCGGCACTTCGTACACCTTGCCCCAGTACGGAGCGTTGGCCGTATCGTCCACGCTCATAACGTAAATGGCCTTGCCGTCAGGGGCGAAGGCCAGGTTCGGCGCGGTCGCCGAAGGGACGTCGATCGCCTTGACGAAGGCCCCGTCCGGGTTGACGACCACGATGCGGCCCTTGGAATACTGGCCGATCCATAGATTGCCGTCGGGCCCGAGCTTGATGCCGTCGGGATAGGCGGCGGCGCCGGAAGCCTCGTCCACCGCTGCGACCCTGACGAACAGGCGGCGGTCGGACAGTGAAAAATCTTCGCCCACCGCGAACGATATCACCCGGCCTGCTTCGGACTCGTTTACGTAGAGACGCTTGCCGTCGACGGAAAGGGCTACGCCGTTGGCATAATGCAGGTCGTTCGCTTCCTCCTTGATGGTGCCGTCCGCCGAAAGGTGGAACACTTTGCCGACGATCGGGCCGGACTCCCAGGGACCGGAGGTCGTGAAGAAAGCGCCACCCTTGCCGTCGGCCGTGAAATCGTTCGGCCCTTGCAGCGTGCCGCCGTCCGCGGCCTTGTCGTATGTGGCAACGGTCTTTCCATCCTTCGACACGCGCGCGATCGTCCCGTTGTCGTAGCAGGTCACGACGAGGTCGTCGCCCAACGGCATCACGGCCGACGGTCCGCAGCCGGCCTGCTCCCAGAGTTTGGTTGTCTTGGCGCCGTCCCACACCAGAATGGTGTTCGCGCCGTATTCGACATAATGCAGCTTGCCGTCGACGAAGACCGGCCCCTCCGGGAACGCTGCCTTGTCGTTGATCACCAGCGGCCCGTCGGCGAGGGCCGGAGCGCCCAGCAGCGCCAGCAGGGCGACAATCGCAATTCGCTTCATCGTACGTACCCCCCTTTGTGCGGGGCAGTCTGACGCCGAAGGCATCTGGCCGCAAGGCCCGCCTGTCAGGGCGTCGCCATCGTCTCCAGGCTGGCAAAGCCCTGCGGCGCGTCGCCCTCCTCGAACGGCGTCGTCACCTCCACGAACGTGTCCGGATAGAAACCGTTGAAGCGCGTCCTGAGCGACAGCGAATAGGCGCCGATATGGCCTATCTCGATCCAGTCGCCGGTGTCGATCGTCTCGGGAAGCCAGAACGGCCGCGACAGGATGTCGACGGAATCGCAGGTTGCCCCGCATACCTTGAACGGCACGATGTTTGTTTCCTCGCCATTCCTGCTGCGAATGGCCGGATCGGCGATGAAGCGCGCCGGCAACGTGATCTTGCCGGTCCACGAATCCGAGAGCGACGCCCAGATGCCGTCGTTGATATAGAGCCTGCGCCCCTTGCGCAAAAGCACGCGCACGATCAGCGAGAACGCGCGCGCCACGATCACCCTGCCCGGCTCAGCCACAAGCGGAACCTCGTCGAACTGCCATTCCGCCAAATCCGCGCGCAGCCGCGACATCAGCTGCCCGAGCGATGGCATCTCCGGCACCTTGCTGGCGGGGTCGTGCCCGTAGTCGGCAGGAAAACCGCCGCCGACGTCGAGCCCGGCGAGCGCAAAGCCGACGCGGTTGCGCACCCAGTCGGCCGAAGCCAGCGCCCGCTCATAGGTGTCGGGGTCGTGGATCTGGCTGCCGACATGGAAGCACACGCCGACACGATAGCCGGTGCGGTGAAGCCGCTGGGCGAGTTCCACCGCATTGGCCGGTCCGGCGCCGAACTTCTTCGACAGCTCGTAGGCGGCCGAACCCTTGGTCTGGATGCGCACGAAGACGGTAATCTGCCCCGGGTCGATGTCGAGCGCGCGCACCACCCGCGTCAGCTTGGTGATCTCGTCCTCGTGGTCGACGGCGATCACGCGGATGCCGTAGGTCTCGAGCGCAAGCTTGATATCCGACTGCGCCTTGACCGGATGCATGTAGAGCATCTCGGCGTCCTTCGAGACCGCGCGCACCGCCCTGAACTCGCCGGGCGAGGCGACGTCGAAGGCGGTTACCCCAGCCTCCACCAGGGTGCGCAGCACCAGTTCCTCGCCATTGGTCTTCACCGCATAGGCGGTTTTGCCCGGAAACATCGACATGAAGCCCCGCGCATCGGCCTTCAGCACGTCCGGCCGGAAGCAATAGACCGGATCGTCCGGGCGCAGGCTGAGCGCGGCCTCGCGCGCCGTCGCGAATCGCTGCATGAGCTTTCCCTCGTTGCGGCGGAAATCTATCGCCTTTCGACGACGGCTTGAACCCGCCTCCAAAGGCATCCGCCCGTTCGCGTATTCACCGACGAAATGCGACGCATCCTGGCCGGAAACGGGTGGCGTCGGTTCCTCCTCGGGCCTATCGCCTCGCACGCCACAGAAAGTCAGGCCAGAAACATGCCGCATGCCGACAGGACGACCGAACGGATGACCCTTGCGCAATGGGGCATGCTGCTGTTGCTCGGCGCGATCTGGGGCGGCACCTTCTTCTTCGCCCACATCGCTCTCGCGGAGCTTTCGCCGCTGGTGCTCGTCATGCTGCGCGTCGGCATCGCGGCGGCGGCGCTGCACATCTATCTGTGGCTGCGCGGCCCATCCTTCCGCCCGGCGCTGCCTTATGCGGGCGCCTTCCTGGTGCTGGCGCTGATCAACAACGTCCTGCCGTTCAGCCTGATCTTCGCCGGCCAGACGGCCACCGGCGCGGGCCTGGCCGCCGTGTTGAACGCCACCACGCCGTTCTGGACGCTGCTTCTGGTGCGTGCGCTGGGCCGTGAAAGCCGGCTTCCACTGCACAAGCTGGCCGGCGTGCTTCTCGGCGTCGCCGGCACCGCCGTCACCATCGGGCCGGGGCTCGCCTCCCAGCTCGGCGGGCCTCTCTGGGCCAAACTCGCCTTCGTCGGGGCCTCCGGCTCCTACGCGGTGGCGCTGCTCTACGCGCGCCGCTTTTCCCGGCTGCCTCCCGTTCTGGTTGCAGCGGGCCAGCTCACCGCGTCGACCGCCATCATGGTGCCCGTGGTGGTCGCCACGCAGGATGCCGGCATGCTGTTCGCTGCCGGCCCGGGCACCTGGACGGCCGTCTTCGCGCTCGCGCTCGTGTCTACGGCCTTCGCCTACATGCTCTACTTCCGCCTCATCGCAGAAGCCGGTCCCACAAACGCCTCGCTGGTGACGCTCGTCGTGCCGGCGAGCGCGATTCTGCTCTCGGCCGCCTTCTTAGGCGAACGACTCGCGCTGTTCGAACTGAGTGGCATGCTGCTGATCGCGCTCGGCCTGATCAGCATAGACGGCCGGCTTCTGCCCTCGCGCGGCATCACGAGAGGTTCATAGGCCGACACATTTTTTTCACAATTTCCGCAGCGGGATATTTGCGCTGGCAAAACAATCGCTTGGGCCTGTAGGGTGGCAGGATTATGCCACATTTGCGCCGCACCGCAGCAAAAGTTGCGCTTGTCTGTTGCCGAAAAGCACCTAGACTCCTCTCATAGCTCTAAAGAGGAGGCTATGCATGGGACTGACAAGGCCGATCAACGCGATCATGATTTGTGCTGCGTTTGCCTTCATAGGTGCTCTCATAGTGGGCGTATTGCCCTGACCGTCGGGAGGCGGACACTGCAACCCTAAAGGGAACGAATTGGAGCGAAGGCCGGGCCGAAACGCCCGGCCTTTTCATTTGGGTGTGCGGCAGGCCGGAGGCGGGTGTGAAGAATCGCGGCGTCGCACACTGCCTTGAGCGACAAACTACGCCGCGGCCGAACCCGCCTTGTCATGCGCGTGGCTGCGGATGCCGATCATGTGGCAGATGGCGACGACGAGATCGGCGCGGTTCATCGTGTAGAAGTGAAAATCCTCCACGCCGCGCTCGACGAGGTCCAGCACCTGTTCGGCGGCCACCGCCGACGCCACCAGCGCGTGCGTCTGAGGGTCGCGCTCCAGCCCGTCGAAACGCTCGGCGAGCCAGCCGGGCACATGCGCCCCGCAGCGCGACGAGAAGTTGGCCACCTGCGCGAAATTGTGCACCGGCAATATGCCCGGCACGATCGGCACGTAGATGCCGGCCCGGCGGGCGCGTTCGACGTAGCGCTCGTAGAGGTCGTTGTCGAAGAAGAACTGGGTGATGGCGCGCGTCGCGCCATTGTCCACCTTCCGCTTCAGCATGTCGATATCGGTCGCGAAGTCTGGACTTTCGGGATGTTTCTCCGGATAGGCCGACACGGAGATGTCGAAATCGCCCGCCGAGCGCAGCGCGCCGACCAGTTCCGCCGCATTGGCATAGCCGCCGGGATGCGGCCGGTAGCGGGCCCCCACGCCTTCGGCCGGGTCGCCGCGCAGCGCCACGAAGCGCTTCACGCCCATTCCGGCGAAATCCGCGATCACGCGATCCACCTCGTCGCGGGTTGCGTCCACGCAGGTCAGGTGGGCGGCGGGCGCCAGGCCCGATTCCGACAGGATCCGGCCGATCGTGCGCGCCGTCCGCTCGCGGGTCGAGCCGCCCGCACCGTAGGTCACCGAAACGAAGCTCGGCTGCAGCGGCTCCAGGCGCGTCACCGCCTCCCACAGCCTGGCGCCCATGTCCTCCGTCTTCGGCGGGAAGAACTCGAACGAGACCCGGATCCGGCGGCCGATGTCGGGCCGGCGGGAGAAGAACTGGTTCATCAGGCGGTCTCCCTCGCAGCCGGCGCCGAATCGGCGATCAGAACGCGCCGGTCGCGGCCGATCCACAGCTTCACCGTAAGCTTGTCGCGTCCGCCGCCGCGCGGCTGGAATGTCTCGGATGCCTCCAGGTCCAGCCCCGCCTCGGCCAGCCACTCCGCGATTTGGCGGTCGGCGAAACCGAGGCGCAGATGCGCGTGTTCCTCGCGCAGGAAATCGAGCTGATGCGGCGCGAAATCGACGATGGCGAGCCGCCCGGAGGCCCGCAGCAGCCTCGCCGCCTCGCGAATCGCCAGCGCCGGGTCGTCGAGGTAGTGCAGCACCTGATGCATGGTGATCAGGTCGAACGAATCGCGCTCGACCGGCGGCGCATAGAGGTCGCCTTGGCGCACCTGCGCATGGCCGATGCCGGCGCGGTCGAGATTGGCGCGGGCGACCGTGAGCATTTCGCGCGACAGGTCGATGCCGACGCCGCGCCGGTAGAGCGGCGCGAAGATCTCCAGCAGGCGCCCAGTACCGGTGCCGAGGTCGAGCATGGCCTGGAATGGCCGGTTGCCGATCAGCCGCTGCAGCGCCGCCTCGACGGCATCGTCTGCCACGTGCAGCGAGCGCAGCTCGTCCCAACTTGCGGCGTTGCGGCTGAAATATTCGCCCGCCCGCTCCTGCCGGCGGCGCTTCACCGCCGAAAGCCGCTCCATGTCGCGCTCGATCTGGTGGTCGGCGGCGTCCAGGCGGCCGACCAGCCCCAGCACGAATTCGCGCGCGGCATCGTCGTCGGAGAGCCGGAAATAGGCCCACGAGCCTTCCTGGTAGCGGCCGATCAGCCCGGCTTCGAGCAGGAGCTTGAGATGCCGGGAGACGCGCGGCTGCGACTGGCCGAGGATCTCGGTGAGGTCCGAAACCGTGAGGTCGCCCCGCGCGAGCAGCGCCAGGATGCGCAGCCGGCTGGATTCCGCCACGGCCTTCAGGCTATCAACCATCCTGTCGAGGGATACGAGCATGCGGCGAATTCCACCTAAGGATATAAACATATCTTTATGTGCATTTTTGATTCCGTGCAATCGCCAATGTCGCTTGTGGGCCAGAAAATGACGCGTCAGGCATCTTCGCACCCTCTTTTCCCGCCACGCGAAGGCGAAGTCGCCCTGCCCTTCGATCCGGCCTCGGCGGATGGCGACGCCCGGATCGTGTTCATCGGCCGCATCCGCTCGCCTTGGAAGTCGCGCGACGACTGCCCCAAGAACATGGCCGCCGCGCATGATGCCGGAGGCGGCGGCACCGTCGAGATCAATACGCCCTACCGCGCCGGCCTCATCGGCCTGGTGGGGACCAGCCATCTCATCCTGCTCAGCTGGCTCCAGCATTCGCCGCGGAATCTCATTCTCCAGAAACCGCGCCATGCCACGGAACCGAAAGGCGTTTTCGCGCTGCGCTCGCCTGCGCGGCCCAATCCGGTCGGCGTCCACGTCGTGCGCCTGACAAGGCTCGACGCGGAGGCGGGGCGGCTCGGACTGGAAGCCATCGACGTGCTCGACGGCACGCCGCTCATCGACGTAAAGCCCTATTTCGCCTCGACCGACGCCGTGCCCGAAGCGACGCGGGACCGCTGATGGCTGCGGCGCCGTCGACCGGGCGCCGGCGCGCGCTGGCCAAGGCGCTCACCGCGCTTCTGCCGCTCGCGCCCTATTCCGACATGGAGGCCATTCGCGCGGAAGCGGGAGGCCAGCAGTTCCGGACGCTGCCGCCGTCCGTCGCGGTATGGCTGGCGACCGTCGCCCATGTACGCCATGGCCACACCGACTATGAGAGCCTGCTTGAGGAAGGTTACGACCGCGACGCGGCGCGCTTCTTCGTCATCGACCAGATCAACGACACGCTGACCCGCTGGCGCGCCACGCGGCTGCTCGACCCGGACGATTCCGACCTGTGACGTCGAGGCATACTCAGACGTCGTAGATCCACTGCTCGGGGATCTTTAATGAAACGCCCTCGCCCTTGGTCAGCCGCCCCGGCTTCTCCACCCAAGCGACCAGGCCGCGTTGGCGCTTGGCGACCTTCGGAAAAAGCAGCGACACCGCATCTTTGTCCGCCACCCCGGCATGTTCGGCGATGGAACGCCCGGCGATCCGGCACGGCGCGTTCTGGGCGTCGACCTTGACCGTCACGCCGCCTTCGAAGAACAGCAGGCTTCCCGCCGGCAGCATCGACAGCGCCGGCACGCCTGCGATCGAAAGGTTGGCGCCGATCCACTCCGGCTTCAGTTCCGGCAGTTCCATCGCCATGGCGACCTGCGTCATCTCCTCGGGCGAGACGATGCTGAGTTGGCGCTCGTTGCGGATGACGGTGTTGCGCGGATACCAGGGCTCGCGGCTGCTGGAGCGGCGCGTCGGGCCGCTGTGATGATCGCCCGCAATGCCGTCGAAGGTCAGATCCAGCCGGTCGGCCGCACGGGTCACGAAATGGTCAGCCTCCGCGACGTAGAGCCCGTCCAGCCGGCCTGCAAGCTTTCTGCCGGGCACGGTGCGCATTCCGGCATGGGGCTGCAAACTGATGGCCATCACATCATCCTCAGCAACGCGGCACCGATGGAATAGCCGGCGCCGAAGGCGCAGATCAGGCCGAGGTCGCCGCGCCGCATGTCCTCGTGGTGCTCCTTCAGCGCCACGATCGCCCCGGCCGCCGCCGTGTTGCCGAGCCGGTCGAGAACCATCGGCGCGCGGTCCTGGCCGACGTCCTTGCCGAAGGCCAGCTTGAGGATCATGGCGTTCATGCGCGCATTGGCCTGGTGCAGCCAGAAGCGGCGCACATCGTGCGGGGTGAGGTCGTGGTCGGCGAGAAAATCCACGATGAAGCGGTGCCCGGCGACGGTGACTTCCTTGAACACCCGGTTGCCGACCTGCTTGATCATGTTCCCCTCCATCTCGATGACGGAGGTGTTCTCCTGCCCTGACCTCAGCAGGAAACCGAAATTGGTGCGGATGCTGTTGGAAAACTGGGTCCAGCTGCGCGTGTCGAGCAGTTCGAAGCGTCCGGGACGCGTTTCGTCGGGCTCCAGCCGCTCCACCACCATCGCCACCGCAGCGTCGCCGAAGATGAAATGCGTCTGCCTGTCGCGGAAGTTGAGATGGCCTGTGATAATCTCCGGCGTCACGATCAGCACGCGCCGCTGGGCGCCGCTGCGCACCAGCCCCGTCGCCACATGCAGCGCCGCTGCCGCCGACGAGCAGCCGAGATTCATGTCGAAGCCCGCGCCGCGCGCGCCGATCGCGTTCTGGATCTCGATTGCCAGCGCCGGATAGGGCCGCTGCTGGTGGGAGGCCGCGCAGATCACCATGTCGATGTCGCCACCCTCGAGGCCGGCGTGGTCGAGCGCCCGCCGCGCGGCCGCCAGCCCGAACTCGGCTTCCACCGACAGTTCCTCGTCCGGGCGCGGCGGTATGCGCGGCGTCATCCGCGTCGGGTCGAGGATGCCTTCGCGCTCATAGACATGGCGGCTGCGCACGCCGGAGGCATGCGTGATGAAGTCGCTGTCGGATTTCGCCAGCGGCGGTTCCAATCCAGCCAGCGCGCGGCGCTCGTTCTCGGCGTCCACCCAGCTGTTGAAGCTGGCGACCAGTTCCTCATTCGTGATGGTGGCGGCGGGAATCTCGACGCCGATGCCGCTGAGCGTGATGCGATTCATGACCTTATCCGAACGCCGCCGCGTTTTCCGTCCCGCCCTGGCGATACCGGCCGCCGCTTGCCGCGCGCCGGGTGCCGCGAGGGTCAAACGCCGGGAATCGGCGGCCCATTCGCCTGCGCCCGCTCACCAGGCGCAAATCTCTGTGTTGGTTTCGGGGTTGGCCCAGCAAGCGCCGTCGTCCTTCTGGCGCACATACATGCCCGGCAGCGGCACGTTGCGGTCGCCGAGGTTGATATAGCCGTACGCAAAGCCCGGCCGGTCTACCTCGATGATATAGATGGGGTAGCCCGCCGCGCTGAGACGGAAGCTGCCCGCGCGATCCGTCGCGCGGAAGCTGCAGTCGAAATAGCCGTCGTCGGTGGTGAAGCATCGAGCCGGCTTCGCCTGCGCCGAGGCGAACATCGATGCGTAGGCTACGCAGCACAAAAGCAAGAGGCGCATCGGCGCACCCAGTGACGAGGATTGCGCGATGCAATGACAGCATCGGCATATCCGGTCAAGCGGTGGCGGAACCCTCGGCCTCGATGGCCTGCGCAAGCCCGGCGCGCACATCCTGGGTCGTGTAGGGCTTCTGCAGGATCGGCCGCGCGCTGAAATCCTCGGGCAGCCCGGCGCGGCCGTAACCGGTGGCAAACACCAGCGGCATCCCCCTCTCTGCCAGCTTGCGGGCGAACGGAAAGATCATGGTGCCGGCGACGTTCACGTCTAGGATAGCCACGTCGGCGGCCAGAGCCTCGTCGAACATGCCTTCCGCGCGGTCGATACGCATCGCCGGGCCGACGACGTTGCAGCCCAGTTCTATGAGTATATCTTCGAGGTTCAGCGCCACCAGCGCTTCGTCCTCGACCACGAAGACCGAAAGCCCGGCCGGCAGTTCAGTTCGCAGCGCCATCGCCCGCTTCCCTGTAGACGCGCGTCGGCACGGCGACGCGGCAATTGAAGCCCTCGGGCGCATAGTCCGCGGCTATCGTGCCGGTGAGCTCGCCTGATGCGACTCGCTCGATCATCAGCGTTCCGAAGCCCGTACGTTCGGGCTTGGCGACCACCGGTCCGCCCTCTTCCTTCCACTCGAACACCAGTCGGTCTTCGAGGGCGGACCAGTCCACCAGCACCTTACCGCCGTCGACCGACAGCGCGCCGTATTTCGCGGCGTTGGTGGTGAGTTCGTGAAGGATGAGGGCAAAGGCGATGGCTGCTTTGGGATTGAGCAGCACGTGCGGGCCGTTCGCGATCACGCGCTCCGAACCATAGGCGGAGACCTCCTGCAGCAGCAGCGAATGCAGGTCCGTGCTCGCCCATTGCCGCTCGCTGAGAAGATTGTGCGCCTTGGAAAGCGCGATGATCCGCGATTCGAAATCCGCCTTGGCCGACGGCAGATCGCGCGCCGAACGCAGCGTCTGCGATGCGATCGACAGGACGGTAGCCAGTGTGTTCTTGACGCGATGGTTCAGTTCGTCGAGCAGCAGGCGCTGCCGCCGCAGCGTCCGCACAGCCTCCGTACGGTCCATGCCCTGAACGAACACGCCGATCACACGATCCTCGCCGTCGCGGATGGCCTGATAGGAGAAATCGAGGAAGAACTCCCGCACTCCGCCCACGTCGGGCTGGTCCAGTACCACTCTGGCGCCCTCGGCGAGATGGCCCTTGCCTGTCCGGTAGACCCCGTCCAGCAGTTCGATGAATCCCTGGCCGGACACCTCGGGAAGGGCTTCCGCAACCGTTCTGCCAACCACCCGCCGGCCTCCGATCAGCCGCAGATAAGCGTCGTTGACGAAGGTGAAGACATGCGTTGGCCCGAACGTCACCGCGAAGAAGCCCGGCGCCTGCTGGAACAGGCGACGGAACTGCGAACTCTCGGCTATGAGCTGGCGATTGGCGTCCTCGGCCTCCCGCGCGCGCTCCAAAAGTTGCAGTTCCGCTGGCCGCGCCCGAAAGAGAGGCAGCGAAGCCGCCTGCCGCAGCTTGACGAATTCGGTCACGTCGACGGTGTTCTGCAAAACGAACTGCACATGCCCGTCGGCTGCGCGCAAAGGAACGTGCACAGCCGTCCAGAACCGCTGCTCGAACGCGCCATCGGGATCGCCGGGGATCGGGATATCATACGGAATGTAGGCGAGCGTTTCGCTTTCGCCCGTCTCGAATACGTGCAGCAGGGAGTTGCGTAGCCGCTGCCCGCTTTCGCCATCGTTGGGAAACAGATCGAAAAGCCCCTTGCCGACCAGCTCGTCGCGCCCACGCAGTACGGCCTTCTCGTAAGCGGAATTGACCCCGACGAAGCGCAGGTCGCGGTCAAGCACCATGTGCGGGCTGGGAAGAGTCTCGAACAGACTACGGAAATCGATACGATGCATGAATGAAACGGCCCAACGGGCCGCACTGACCCCCGACTGGCAGGCTTAACGCGATCGTTCGTAGCAGGTTCCCACTCCCGGAAAATTTTTTTTCTAACCCGACGAAATAGAGCGTGATCGCTGTGCACTGGTCCCGCGCGACAGCGCTGGTCGAATCGCGCTAGCTTGACAACAAGCGCATGTTCTGTTTTTGTTCTTAAGTTTCGGGGGCACCTGTTGATGAAGGCTGAGCCCATCCCGCCGGCTCTGGAGTTGATGCACGGCCTGGCGGGCCGTAGGTTTCATACCGTGCTCGCCGATCCGCCGTGGCGCTTCGTCAACCGCACCGGAAAGGTGGCGCCCGAGCACCGGCGGCTTTCGCGCTACGAGACCATGACCACGGACGAGATCTGTGCGCTGCCGGTCGCCGAATGCGTGTGGCAGCCGGCGCATCTTTACCTTTGGGTGCCCAACGCGCTGTTGCCGGACGGGTTGCGGGTCATGCAGGCTTGGGGCTTTGAGTACAAGTCTAACATCGTCTGGCACAAGGTGCGCAAGGACGGCGGTTCGGACGGGCGCGGCGTCGGCTTCTACTTCCGCAACGTGACGGAGATGCTGCTGTTCGGCGTGCGCGGCCGCAACGCCCGCACCGAGGGTCCTGGCCGCAGCCAGGTCAACTACATCGCCACGCGCAAGCGCGAGCATTCCCGCAAGCCCGACGAGCAATACGCGCTGATCGAAAGCTGCTCCAAGGGGCCGTATCTGGAGCTTTTCGCCCGCGGTACCCGGCCGGGCTGGGTCTATTGGGGCAACCAGGCAGACGACAATTACCGCCCGACCTGGAAGACCTACGCCTACAATTCGGCCGCCGAAGCAGCGGAGTAGAGCGGCCGGAAATCTGCCGCGTTTCGCTCCAGCCCCTCACCTGGCCTCCGCTTCGCCCGGCCCCCTCTCCCCGTAGGGGAGAGGATGGCCGATCCCGAGCCCTGAGCCTGCCGAAGAGTCGAAGGAGGAGGCCGGGTGACGGGGTGAAACCAAAGACGACCTCAGTCGAACATCGGCAATAGCCATTCGTCGTCCTGTGCCGGCGGCTTGTCCTCGAAGGTCACGGCGGCTGACGGAATTCCGATCAGCACCAGCGGGCAAGGGTTGCCGACGCCGCGCAGCACGCGGTCCTGCAGCTTGCGCCAATGCGTGGTGGATTCGCCGAACTTGTCGCTGGCGAACACCTCCACCCAGGCCTGCCGGAAGTTTCCGCAGGCCTCGGCGCGCGCGCGGATCAGCTCGCGCTGCCGGCGGGTCGGTGCATAGCCAAAGGCGTCCAGTGCCTCGATGCCGTCTATGCCGCGCTCGTCGGCGAAGCGTCGTAACAGCTTGCGCATGTCCGATTGCAGGCTGGCGCCGCGTGTGATGAGGCCCCCCACCGAAACCGCGCCTTCCGCATGCAGCCGCTTGAAGCTCTCCAGGTCGCGGTCGAAGAAAGGGTCCTTGTTGTTCCACTCGATTTCGAGCGCGAACACCGACTGCGCGGGCCCGAAAGCCTTGACGTGGTCGATCTCGTGCGACAGCGCGGCCACCTCGCGCTCGCGCTCGTCGTCGCCCCAGCGCACCAGCTTGCGCACCTGGATGTTGCGCTTGCGCCAGTGGCGCTCGGCAAGGCCGCGCCTCAGCCGCTGGGTCAGGCCCGCCTCCCCGCCGCCGCCGGCCACGATCTCTGTGATCGGAATGGTCAGCGACAGCAGAGCGTCCTCGATGTCGCGCTCGGCCTCCGGCATGTCGACGGACAGGATCGCCTCGGCGTGATGCAGCGCCAGCACGTCGTAGCCCAGCGCTTTCAGCCGATCGAACATAGTCTCGCCCCGGCGGCGTGCACGGCGCCCGCCCTCATAGCGCCGCTTCCCATCGCGGCGCCATACTGGCCGACGGGCGCTGTGACGGCAATCGGCCTCACCCGCGCCGTGCGACGATGAAGAGGCGCGGAAAGCGCAGCAGCACCTTGCCGTCGGCACGCGGCGGATAGGCGGCCGCGATCGCGTTGCGGTAGGCGGCCAGGAACTCCTGCTGCTCGGCCGCGTCTAGGGGCTCCAGATAAGGCCGCAGCCCCGTCGCGCTGACCCATTCGACAACCGCTGCCGCATCCGCGAGCGCATGGTTGTAGACGGTGTGCCAGATGTCGAGGCCCGCCGCCTCGCCGCAGAGCAGGTCGTAGTAGAACGCCGCCGATGGCAGCAGCCCGCGTCCCGCGCCCGTCATCTTGGCCGCGAAAGGCATGACGGCGGCGGTTTCGTCCATCAGCCGGTGGCTGGGCTCCGCCCGGTTGTCGGGCATCTGCACCGCCAGCGCCCCGCCCGGCGCCAGAAAACCCATCAGCCGCCTCAGAATGCCGGGATGCGTCGGCAGCCATTGAAAGACGGCATTGGCGAAGATGACGTCGACCGGCTCGGCCGGTTCCCAGCCGGCTGCGTCGGCGATCTCGAAGCGCAGCCCGGGGAGGCGCTTCTTCGCCGCCGCGATCATGTCCGGCGATGTGTCGAATCCGGTGACTTCCGCATCCGGCCACCGCTCCGCCAGCAGTTCGGTCGAATTGCCCGGCCCGCAGCCGATATCCACCACCCGGCGCGGGCCCTCCACCGGCACGCGCGCCAGAAGGTCACGTGCCGGTCGCGTGCGTTCGTCCTCGAACTTCAGATAGAGGCCGGACGACCAGTCGTGCTTCGCTGCGCTCATCGATACATCTCGCGGCGATTGCCGATCTGCACGACCAGCACGCTGACCGCGCCATCATCTATCTTCGCCAGGATACGGAATGCGCCAACCCGGTATTTCCACAACCCAGCCAATGGACCGGTCAAGGCCTCTCCGAGTTCTCGCGGATTCTTACGAAGGGCAAGCCTGGCCTGAAGAAAGTCAAGGATGCGGCGCTGATCCGGTTTCGGCAGTTTCTATAGGCTTTTGAGGGCGGCGCTCTCGATTCTGATCTGCCACACCGCCGCCGTTCCCGCAGGTCAGTCCTTCAGACCCAAACGCTCCCGAACCTCGTCGAGGGTGAAATACTCTGCGTCACCGCTTTGCAGCCGTTCGATCGCCACGAGCCCATCCTCGAGATCCTGAATCTCCTCGATGATGGCCTCAACGACGACCTCGTCCTTCGTACGACCGATTTTCCTCGCGACCGCCTCGAGCCGCTCTTCGATGTCGGACGGCAATCTGACTGTCAGCATGGCTGCCTCCATCGAGGGACGATAGGACAACGGGCCGACGCATACAATGGCTACGCCTCCCCGCTCCTACCGCGTCAGGCGCTTGTAGGACATGCGGTGCGGGTTGAGCGCCTCGGGGCCGAGGCGGCGCACCTTGTCCTTCTCGTAGTCCTCGAAATTGCCCTCGAACCATTCGACATGGCTGTCGCCCTCGAAGGCTAGGATGTGAGTCGCCAGCCGGTCGAGGAACATGCGGTCGTGGCTGATGATCACCGCGCAGCCGGCATAGCTCTCCAGCGCGTCCTCCAAGGCCGCCAGCGTCTCGGTGTCGAGATCGTTGGTCGGCTCGTCGAGCAGCAGCACATTGCCGCCGTTCTTCAGCATCTTGGCGAGGTGGACGCGGTTGCGCTGGCCGCCGGAAAGGCTGCCGACCTTCTGTTGCTGGTCGCCGCCGCGGAAGTTGAAGGAGGAGCAGTAGGCGCGCGTATTGGCGTCGAACTTGCCGAGCTTCACCACTTCGGCGCCACCGGAAATCTCCTCCCACACCGTCTTGTTGGGATCGAGCGCATCGCGGCTCTGGTCGACATAGCCGAGCTTCACCGTCTCACCGACGCGGATCGAGCCGTCGTCCGGCTTTTCCTGACCGGTGATCATCTTGAACAGCGTCGTCTTGCCGGCGCCGTTCGGGCCGATGACGCCGACGATGCCGCCGGGCGGCAGCTTGAACGTCAGATCCTCGATCAGCAGCGTGTCGCCAAAGCCCTTGTCGAGGTTTTCCACCTCGATGACGACGTTGCCCAGTCGCTCGCCATGCGGAATGACGATCTGCGTATCGGTCGGGCGGCGGTTGCCGGCCTGCTCCAGCAGATCCTCGAAGGCCTTGATGCGCGCTTTCGATTTGGTCTGCCGCGCCTTCGGCGAGGAGGCGATCCACTCGCGCTCGCGAGAGATCGCACGCTGGCGGGCGTCGTCCTCGCGGCCCTCCTGCTGCAGGCGCTTGGCCTTGGATTCCAGATATTTGGTGTAGTTGCCCTCGTAGGGGATGCCGCGCCCGCGGTCGAGTTCCAGGATCCAGCCGGTGACGTTGTCGAGGAAGTAGCGGTCGTGGGTAATGATCAGCACCGCGCCCTTATAGGCGCGCAGGTGCTTTTCCAGCCAGGCCGTCGTCTCGGCGTCGAGATGGTTGGTCGGCTCGTCCAAAAGCAGCAGGTCCGGCTCCTCGAGCAGCAGCCGGCAGAGCGCCACGCGGCGGCGCTCGCCGCCGGAAAGGTTGGTGACCTCGGCGTCCTTGGGCGGGCAGGCCAGCGCGTCCATCGCCATTTCAACCTGCTGTTCCAGGTCCCACAGGTTGAGGCGATCCATCTCGTCCTGCAGCTTGGCGCTCTCCTCCGCCGTCTCGTCGGAGTAGTTCATCATCAGCTCGTTGTAGCGCTCGATGATCGCCGTCTTCTTCTTCACGCCGTCCATGACGTTCTCGAACACCGTCTTGGTCGGGTCGAGCTGCGGCTCCTGCGCCAGGTAGCCGACGGTCGCGCCCTCGGCGAGCCAGGCCTCGCCGCTGTACTCCTTGTCGAGGCCGGCCATGATCTTGAGGATGGTCGACTTTCCCGAGCCGTTGGGCCCTAGGATGCCGATCTTGGCGTCCGGGTAGAAGGACAGATTGACGTTCTCCAGCACCTTCTTGGTGCCGTAGGCCTTGGAGAGCCCGGACATGTGATAGATGAACTGGCGTGCCACGCGCGCTTGACCCTGTTCGGTGATTGACGGAAGTGCGCGCTATGTAGGCGAAAGGGCCGCCAAGGGCAATGTGCCTGTGCGTCACTCCCGCACGCCCTTGACGGCCGGCCCGGAGGGGTCCAACAGTCCGCGCGGGGAACAGCCGCATGGGTTTCGATCGCCCGCAGACGCTCCAATCGCCGACCGGCGCATTGCTGAGCTATTTCTGCCAGCCGGCGGAAGGCCGGGTGCGCGGCGTGGTGCAGATTCTCCACGGCCTTGCGGAACATTCCGGCCGCTACGACCGCTTCGCGCATTTCCTCGCCGGCCGAGGCTTCCACGTTTACGCGCATGACCATCGCGGCCACGGCCACACGCGTGCCCCGGACGCGCCTTTCACCGTTTTCGCCGCCAAGGGCGGAGCCGACCGCGTGCTGGCCGACGTCGCCGCCATCCGCAACGTCATCGTGCACGAGAGGCCCAACCTGCCAGTGATCCTTTTCGGGCATTCGCTGGGCGGGCTTATCGCGCTCAACTGTCTGCAGGCATTTCCCAAGCATGTCGACGCCGCGGCAGTCTGGAACGCGCCGATCCCGTCGCCCTCGGCCGCCAGGCTGGCCGGCCTGGCGCTCGCCTGGGAGACGTTCCGGCACGGTTCGGACGTGCCGTCGCGTCTGATGCGACGCGCCACCTTCGGCGCCTGGTCGCGCGCCATTCCCGACGCGCGCACGCCATTCGACTGGCTGTCGCGCGACCCGCACGAGGTGGACGACTACATCGCCGATCCGCTCTGCGGTTGGGATCCTTCCGTGTCGATGTGGCGCGACGTCTTCGAACTGGGACGGCGCGCGCGCGAGGCCGCCCGCTATGCGCCGGTGCGCAAGGGCACCGCGATCCATCTGGCCGGCGGCGGTGCCGATCCGGTCACGCGCAACGGCAAGGATGTCGAGAACCTCGCCGCCATGCTGCGCAGGTTCGAGTTCAACGACGTGACGGTGGCGATCGACCCGCAGGCCCGGCACGAGACCCTGAACGATACCGACCGCGACCGCATGATGCGGGAATTCGCCGAATGGGCCGATCGCCACATACGCGCGGCTACATGAAAAAGGGGCGGTCGCCCGCCCCTTTCGATGCCATTGCCATGAACCCTGCGGTTACTGGATCGCCTTGTCGGTGATGGCGGTGGTGTAACCGCCCTCGGCCGGCTTGGAGATGATCTTCTGGTCCAGCAGCGCCTTGGCCGTGCGGTCGTAGGCCGCCGGGATCAGCTTTCGGTCGGCGTTGTCGACCAGCTTGGCCACCTCGCCCATCATGCGCTTCTGGTGGTTCTCGTCCTGGCCGCCGTTTTCTACGACGATCCCGGCCGCCTCGTCGGGATTCTCCGTGGCGTATTTCCAGCCCTTCATCGACGCGCGCACGAAGCGCACCATCTTGTCCTCGAAGGCCGGATCCTTCAGCTTGTCCTCCAGCACGTAGAGGCCGTCCTCGAGCAGGTCGTTGCCCATCTCGGTGTAGTTGAAGACGACCAGATCCTCGGGCTTGTAGCCGGCGTCGATCAGCTGCCAGTACTCGTTGTAGGTCATCACCGAGATGCAGTCGGCCTGCTTCTGGATCAGCGGCTGCACGTCGAAGCTCTGCTTCAGCACGGTCACGCCGTCGGCTCCGCCCTCGGTGGACAGGCCGAGCTTGTTCATCCACGCATAGAACGGATACTCGTTTCCGAAGAACCAGACGCCGAGCGTATGGCCCTTGAAGTCGGCTTCGGTCTTGACCGGTCCGTCCTTCGGGCACACCATCTCCATGCCGGCCTTCTTGAACGGCTGCGCGATGTTGATCAGCGGCACGCCCTTGTCGCGTGCGGCCAGCGCGCCGCCCATCCAGTCGACGATCACGTCGGCGCCGCCGCCGGCGATCACCTGCTCCGGCGCGATATCGGGGCCGCCCGGCTTGATCTCGACGTCGAGGCCTTCCTCCTCGTAAAAGCCCTTGTCCTTGGCGACGTAGTAGCCGCCGAACTGCGACTGCGTGACCCATTTGAGCTGCAGCGTCACCTTGTCGGCCGCCCAAGCCTGCGCCGCGGCGAGCGAGAACGCGCCGACCAGCAAGGAAGCAACGATCTTTTTCATACGATTTTACCCTCTGAAGTTGGTCTATCCACTGCGGACAGACGGATGCCAGAACGTAACCGCCCGTTCGATCAGGGCGATCAACCCATAGAACACCGATCCCGCCACCGCCGCGACCGCGATCTCGGCCCACACCATGTCGATGTTCATCCGGCCGACTTCCGTCGAGATCCGGAATCCCATGCCGACCACGGGCGTTCCGAAGAATTCCGCGACGATAGCGCCGATCAACGCCAAAGTGGAGTTGATTTTCAACGCGTTGAAGATGAACGGCGCGGCCGCAGGCAGCCTCAGCTTCAGCAGCGTCTGCCAGTAGCCGGCCGCGTAGGTGCGCATCAGGTCGCGCTCCATGTGGCTCGAGGCCGCGAGCCCCGCGACCGTGTTCACCAGCATCGGGAAGAAGGTCATGATGATGACCACCGCGGCCTTGGAATGCCAGTCGAAGCCGAACCACATCACCATGATCGGCGCCACGCCGATGATGGGCAGGGCCGAAACCATGTTGCCGATCGGCAGCAGGCCGCGGCGCAGGAAGCCGACCTTGTCGGCCAGGATCGCCGTCGCGAACCCCGCTCCGCAGCCGATCGCATAGCCGACGATCACCGCCTTGAAGATCGTCTGGTTGACGTCGGCAGCCAGGATCGGAATCGAATTCGCGATGCGCGCGCCGATCGCGCTCGGCGGTGGAAGCAGGATGAAGGGGATGCCGGCGCCCCGGGTCACCGCTTCCCAGATGATGAGGATCCAGACGCCGAAGATCGCGGGAATGATCAACCGCAGCGCCATGTCCGCGACTCTTGCCTTGGGCCGCAGGCCGGAAAGCAGGGTCACGCAGCGCCAGGCGAGCAGCCAGCAGGCCGTCAGCAGCAGGAAGAACGGAAGCAGCGCCGTGCCCTCGTGGCCGGTGATGCCGGTGAGCAGCAGCCAGGCGGCCGCATGTGCGCCGACAAACAGCACGGCCGCGCTCCATGCCGGAGGGATCCGCGCCATCGAGATGGCCGCGGTGGCGAGCAGAACGTCGTAGACCAGGCCCTTGGTGTCGAAGAAGGCATAGGTGGTCGCGTTGGGATCGGCGAGCGCGGCGGCTTCCTCCGCCGTCAACGGACCGAACGCCGCGGCGGCGATGCAGAGCAGGACGGCGGCCAGCGCCTGCCAGGACGGGGCGAACCACCTCATGCGGAACTTCCCGGGCAAGGCACCGCGGCTGAGAATTCATCCCCATGCCCGCGTCCGGAAATCACCATCTCTTGTTTCGGCGTCGACAGGTTCATGTCGGACGGGCTCCCATCGACCGCTCGACCAGCCGGCCGGCGATGTCGACTGCCGTCACCAGCAGCGCCGCGACGATCGAGCCGGCGACGAGCGCCGCCCAGATCTCCACGGTCTGGCTGTAGTAGGCGCCGGCGAGGAGCTTCGCGCCGATGCCCGCCACCGCGCCGGTCGGCAGTTCGCCGACGATGGCGCCGACGAGCGCCGCGGCGACCGCGACCTTCATCGAAGCGAACAGGAAGGGCACCGACGCCGGCACGCGCAGCTTCCAGAACACCTGCGAGCGGCTGGCATTATAGGTCCGCATCAGGTCGAGATGCATGATCTCGGGCGATCGCAGCCCCTTCACCATGCCCACCGCGACCGGGAAAAACGAGAGATAGGTCGAGATCAGCGCTTTCGGGATGAGACCCGTGATGCCGATGGCCGCCAGCACCACGATGATCATCGGCGCGACGGCGAGGATCGGAATCGTCTGCGACGTGATGATCCACGGCATCAGGCTGCGGTCGAGCGCCGTCACATGCACGATCCCGACGGCGATGAGCACGCCCAGCGCGGTACCGAGCGCGAAGCCGAGAAGCGTGGACGAAAGCGTCACCCAGGCGTGGTAGACCAGGCTGCGGTTGCTGGTCACCTTGCGCAGGAAGGTGTTCTCGAAAAAATTCTGCGCCACCTGGTGCGGGGCCGGCAAGGTCGGCTTCGGCTGCGAGAGCGTCGCCGCGACGAACTCCCGCGTCGTCTGGGTCACGCCGGCGCGCTGGTTGAGGTCGCGCTGGAACGGCGCGTTCATCCACACCGCCGCGACGTACCACAGCACCACCAGCCCTGCGAGGATGGAAAGCACTGGGATGGTGCTACCGGCCAGAAACCGGCTCCACAGCCCGCCGCCTCTCACCGGCACGCCTGTCCCTGCCGCGGCGGTCATGGCAGCCTTCCCTCGCCGATCCGCGCGTTCGCCGGAGGCTCACCAAGGAGCGCAGCCCCACCTCGCCGGTCAACAAGCGGCTGGCGACGGCGGCCAGCGACCTCCTCCCCGACGGGGAGAGGAGGCCGTTCTGCTCTGCCTGCCGAAACTTGCGACCTCGACCAGGTGATACCGGCAGCGCCACACTGAAAGAGGGGCAGTCTATTCATAACTATGCCCTGCCCGCAGGCCGTCGCGCACGCGGGCGGCGATGGCGAGGAACTCCGGCGTCTCGCGGATGTCGAGCGGCCGTTCCTTCGGAAGCGGCGAGTCGATGATGTCGGTCACCCGTCCGGGGCGCGGCGACATCACCACGATGCGCGTGGAGAGATACACCGCTTCCGGAATCGAGTGGGTGACGAAGCAGATCGTCTTCTCTGTCCGCGCCCACAGTTCCAGCAACTGCTCGTTGAGGTGGTCGCGCACGATCTCGTCGAGCGCGCCGAAAGGCTCGTCCATCAGGAGCAGGTCGGCGTCGAAGGCGAGAGCGCGTGCGATCGAGGCCCGCTGCTGCATGCCGCCGGAAAGCTGCCAGGGATATTTCTTCTCGAAGCCCGACAGATTGACGAGTTCGAGCGTTCGATGGATACGCTCGCGCTGCTCGGAACCGGAAAGGCCGATGATCTCCAGCGGCAGCGCGACGTTGCGCTCGATGGTGCGCCAGGGCAGTAGCGCCGCCGCCTGGAACACATAACCGTAGGCGCGCTTCTCGCGTGCCTGTTCCGGGCTCATGCCGTTGACGGTGATCGTCCCGTCGGTCGGCCGCTCGAGGTCGGCGATGACGCGCAGGAAAGTTGTCTTGCCGCAGCCCGAAGGACCGATGAAGGATACGAACTCGCCCTTGCCGATCTCCAGGTCGACATCCGTCAGCGCCCGCACCGGTCCGTCGGCAGTCTCGAAGGTCAGGCCAAGCTTGCTGGCGGAAACGACGCTGGCGTTAGGCTTCGTCATGGATGGTGAATGACCCCGGCTGACCCGTTCCTCAATGGCATTTTTGTCGCTGCAAAGGCAATTGCGCTATGGTGGGAACAATCGATCCTCTCGAGAAAACCAAGGAAAGTCCATGCAGCCAGCGCAAAAGCCCACCTGCCGGGTCGTCCGCGCAGCCGAAGC
>JAEUMA010000094.1 GCA_016793565.1 Rhizobiaceae bacterium | reverse complement strand
AAAATGGATGTTTCATCGTTTCAGGCATGGCGATCATGAGCGCGACTGCTGGAGGACCATGGGTCCGCGCGGCGACTCCCCCTTCGGGGGCGGCGGAGGGCGCGGCGGCCCGTTCGGACGCCATCGCGGCGGCCCGTTCCGGGGGCGTGGCCCGCGCATGTTCGATCCGGGCGCTTTGCGTCTCGTCGTGCTGGGGCTGATCGCGGAAGAGCCGCGCCATGGCTACGACATTATCAAGGCGCTGGAGGCGCGCTTCCAGGGTGCCTACAGCCCGAGTCCCGGCGCGATCTATCCCATGCTGCAGATGCTGGAGGAGGCTGACCTGGTGGCCTCGCAGGCGAACGGCAACAAGCGGCTCTATTCGATCACCGACGCTGGCCGGGCCTATCTCGAAGAGCACGCCGCCGAGCTCAAGCGCATCAACGCGCAGATCGACGAGGCCTCGACCGAGGCGGATGGCGCATCTCTGGGCGAGGAACTGCGCGCGCTCCGCGACGTGCTGTTCGGCACGATGCGGCGCGGCAAGCTCGACGCCGACGAAGCCCGCAAGGCGCGGGAGATTCTGCGCCGCGCGCGCAGCGAGTTGGAGAAGCTCGGCGGGGAGTAAGGGGCGGCGGTGGCGGGGGTTAGTCCCTAAGGGCAACCAATCGGACAATGCCCGCCTGCCGCCGACGGCGATTTTATATCGAAACCGGTTCCCACGCTCGGGCTGCATGCGTAGAACGGCGCGATGGCGAGCCAGCAATTCTACGAGTGGGACATCGAGAGGTCCGGACTGCGCTCGCTGTCGTCGCCGGAGATCAAGCGGTTCTGGGACCGCTATGTCGAGTTCCGCGCGCCGGTCGAAATCGCGCGCGGCAGCCTGTGGTCGCGCTGGCGCCACGTCTCGGACGACCTCGTGATCTCGCTCTACATCACCAACCGCAGCGTCGGCGTGTTCGTCCGGGGACAGCGGGGCGAGGGGTACCGGACGACGCTGACCCGTCTATCGGCCTACGAGCCGCGATTGGGAAAAGCGCTCGACGCCAGGCTAGATGGCCACCCGGGCTGCTGCTATCTCAGCAACCATACGATGTCGGTTACCGATCCGGTTTGCTGGCCAAGCGCCTTTGCCTGGCTCGCTGCAAGCGAGGAGAAATACCACCGCGTGCTCGGCCGCATCGTCAAGGCGTGATCACCCGCGCCGGCGGCGCTCGCGGCGCGCCTCGGAAGTCTCCGCCGTGTTGGTTGTGGCGATTTTGTTGCGCATCGGGCCGATGCGCGAAACGATCGTTTCGATCGTCGGGCGCTCTGCCTTGTGGTGGGCATCCAGCGCTTTGCGCATCGCGGCGAGGTGCGCAAAGCTGGTGCCGCAGCAGCCGCCGACGATGGTCGCGCCGGCATCGACGGCCAGGCCCACATAGTCCGCCATCAGTTCGGGCGTGCCCGAATAGTGGATCTCCGTGCCACGGAATTCCGGGATGCCGCAATTGCCCTTGACGATGACGGCTGCACTCGGACGCGCCTCGGTCATGTCCAATAGGCTGGAAAGGATATCGGAAGCGCCGACGCCGCAATTCGCGCCGACCGCCAGCGGGTGGTCGGCCAGCCCGTCGGCGACGCCGTGGATGTCCTTCGGCAGCAGGCCCATCATGGTGCGGCCGGCCGTGTCGAAGGACCCGGTATAGGTATAGGGCAGGCCGACGCGGATCGCGGCCTCGGCGGCGGCACGAATCTCGTGGGGCGCAGACATCGTCTCGATCCACGCGATTTCGGCGCCGCCGGCCTTCAGGCCTTCGATCTGTTCGGCGAAGGCATCGACGGCCTCGTCGTAGGAGAGAGCTCCGAGCGGAATGAGCAGCTCGCCCGTGGGCCCGACCGAGCCGGCAACCACGACGCGGCGGCCGGCCTTGTCAGCGACGGCGCGTGCGATGGCAGCGGCGGCCTTGTTCAGTTCGAACACACGGTTCTGGGCGTGGTGCAGCTTGAGCCGGTGGCGGGTGCCGCCGAAAGAGTTGGTTAGGATGATGTCGGCGCCGGCATCGACGAACTGCTGATGCAGCGCGGTGATCTTTTCCGGCGCGGACGTATTCCACAACTCGGGTGCCTCGCCGGCCTCCAGCCCCATCGCGAAAAGGTTGGTGCCGGTGGCGCCATCGGCAAGGAGGACGCCTTTTTCGGCGATGAGCGCTTCGAGCGGATTGTTCATGGCGAGGTCTCTGAGGTATCGAGATAAGGATATAAAGAAGTCCTTATGTCTCGTCAACGACAGGCGCATTGTGGAATTTGGCCAGCCGGCGTGCGAATGCCGCGGTTTCGTGCGGATTCACCTCGGCGGCCCGTATGAGGTTGTCGAAATGGCGCGCAAGCGTCTGGATAGGCTGCGTCGCGTTGAGGACGAGGTAGAGGTCGCCGACATAGATCGCCGCGCGATACGGTCCGAAGATGGTGTAGGGGACGGAATAGCGCAGGCGGCCGTCATAGAGAAAGAGCCGAAGGGTCGGATAGAGGTCGTCCAGCAGCCTCGCCATGTGGAGGAGCTGCGCGCGTCTTTCCCGATCCGGAAAGCCGCTCCAGACGCCAAGCCCGCGCGCGAAGATCTCCAGCGTGTGGCGCGGCATGCAGACCTCCATGTCGGTCTCGGGCCGGCGCGTGTAGTCGATGCGGTATTGGGTCTCGTCGACCTGCGATTCGAGGCTCTTATTGCTGATGCCCACTTCGTATTCGATCAGCGCGTCGGTGCGCAGCAGATCGGGAATGCCGGCCGGAACGTAACGGATCTTTGTTCCGGCGGCCTCGGCGTGCCATTTGGCCAGCAGCGTATCGCCGTCCCGACCGTAGCCTTCCTCGATTTCCAGGCTGGCTCGGATGTCGCCGGTCAGGCCTTCGTCCTGACTGAGCCCCAGCAGCCAGTCGAGCGATACGTTGTGCTCGACCGCCAGCGTCGCCAGCGTTTCAGCCCGCGGAAGACGGGTGTTTGCGCCAGAGAGCAGTTGCGACAGCGCCGAACGGTCGATGCCGATGGTCGCGGCAAACGCGGAATGGTTCTCGCCCGAGCGGTGCACGAGCGTCTTCAGACGCTCGCGAAAGAGATCGGAGAGATTGCGCTTGTCCATGCCGTTCTCTCCCCGCTGTTTACTAAGTGCATCATCCTGCGCTGAAAGTGCGCAATGTAAACATTTTCTGCACATTATCTCGTTGAAGATGCACGACACTCCTGACAGGATGCTGTCAGTAGGGGTGCGAATCTTCGATTTATGGCCATGGCGGATAGAAAGCGATCGAGGCGTCACGTGCCGCCGGCTGTGGAATGGCCCACGCTGGCGATGATCGCGGCTTGCTACGCCGCCTGGCTGATCCTTGGCTTCGTGGCATGGCCTCTTTATCCGCTGCCTGTGATGCTATGCCTCGCGGTCGTTCTGGCACTGCAATCATCGCTGATGCATGAGGCCTCGCACGGCCATCCGACGCGGTCGGCTGCGATCAACGAGCTGCTGGTGGGCCTGCCGATCGGCTTGATTTATCCCTTCCGCCGCTTCAAGGCGACGCATCTGAAGCACCATGCCGACGAGCGCCTCACCGACCCCTTCGACGATCCGGAAAGCTACTATCGCGCGTTGTGGAAGCACGAGCGGCTGCCTGCCTGGCTGCGGATAGTCCTCAAGATCAACAGCACCATGCTTGGCCGCTTCGTAATAGGACCGCTAGTCGGAACGCCGGGCTTTCTGCTGGAGGAATGGCGCCTGGTGCGGGCCGGCGACAGAGCTGTGCGACGCGCGTGGCTGCATCACGCGGCAGGCCTCGCGATCGTCCTGCCTCTGGTGCAGTTCGGCTTCGGGATGCCGCTGTGGCTCTATCTGCTCGTTCCTGTCTGGCTCGGCCAGTCGCTGATCGCCATCCGGACCTTCGCCGAGCACCAGTGGTCGGAGCGTCCGGACGGCCGTACCATCATTGTCGAGCGTTCCCCGCTGTCGGTGCTCTTTCTCAACAACAATCTGCATTTCGTGCACCACAAGATGCCGAACGTTGCCTGGTACCGATTGCCGGGGTTGTTTCGCGAGCGGCGGGACGAATGGCTTCGCCGCAACGGCAACTACTCCTATCCGAGCTACTTCGCGCTGTTCCGCGATTTTGCGCTCAGCCCCAAGGAGCCGGTCGTCCACCCGGTTCTCCGCCGACTGCCGGAGGCTGGACGCGCGTTCAGCCCGCGCGTGCGCGCCCGCAACGTCAACGGCCTGGGCACCGCGCCCGTGCCGGCCGAGCCGCCAAAGGAATGATCCGTCTCGCCGCGCGGCGGACGCGCGCCGTCGCCTGGTCTTGCGCCCGGACGGCTGATACGCGCAACTGACCCGATGACCGCCTACGTCGCCGCTCTGCCCATGTACGACGCGCCCGAACTGCGGGCCGAGACC
>JAEUMA010000718.1 GCA_016793565.1 Rhizobiaceae bacterium | reverse complement strand
TGCTCTCCGACTGGATCGTCGATGTCGCCGAGCGCAACGGCTACGTCGCGCAGTCCACTTCGGTGGCCGGCGTGGCACAGCGCACCGGCGCCACGATCTACTACGTCGAGATGGCGCCCGATTCCGGAAGGCCGCCGATCTTCGCGCTGTCGCCTTCTCAGGGCGACGTGGACGTCCTGATCGCCGCCGAACTCATGGAAGCGGGGCGGGCGATCATGCGCGGCTTCGTCACGCCGGAGCGCACGACGTTGATCGCTTCCTCCCACCGCATCGCCGCCGTGTCGGAAAAGATCCAGCCGGGCGACGGCCGCGCCTCTTCGGAAAAGGTGCGCGAGGCCGCGCTGGCGGCGTCCAAGCGATTCGTTTCCTTCGACATGGAGCGGATCGCCGTCGAGAATGGCAGCATGATTTCGGCGAGCCTGCTCGGCGCGCTGGCAGGGTCCGACGTTCTGCCCTTTCCCCGCGAAGCCTATGAGGAGACCATCGGTTCGTCGGGCCGCGGCGTCAAGGCGAGCCTGGCCACCTTCGGCAGCGCCTATGTGCGCGCAAGAAGCGGTATGGAGTTTGCGCAGTCCGGCATCATCCCGGGCGGGCCGGCGGATAAGGCTGCCGCGCATGGCCCGGTCAGTTCCGCCGAAGCAGTGCCCGGTAGTGCGCCCGCGCCGTCGCCGGTTCCGGCCGTCGCCGGCCCGCAGCAGCTCTTGGCCGGCTGGCAGGCGCTGGCCGGCCGGGTCGGCCTTCTGCCTGCGCCGGTGCGGGATATGGCGCTGCGTGGTCTGCGCAAGGTGGTCGACTACCAGGACGTCGCCTACGGCAAGGAATATCTCGACCGGCTGGACGAGGCCGTCGCGCTGGACGGGCTGGACCGCAGCTACGCGCTGTCCATTGCCGCCGCCAAGCACCTCGCCAACGCCCTGTGCTACGACGACATGATCCGCGTCGCCGACCTGAAGACGCGCTCGTCGCGGGACCGGCGCGTGCGCCGGGAAGTCGGCGTGCGGGTGGGGTCGGTGCTGCAGGTCACGGAATACTTCCATCCGCGAATCGAGGAATTCTGCGGCACGCTTCCCGTCGCGCTCGGCCGCTATGTTGAGGAGAGGCCGAGGCTGGCAGCGTGGCTCGACCGCCGCATCAACCGTGGCCGCCGCGTGCGCACCGACAGTATGACGGGCTTCGCGACGCTCTGGTTCATCGGCGGCCTGCGCCGATGGCGCCGCTCGCTGCTTCGCCATCACGTCGAGAACGCACACCTGGAGCGCTGGTACAGGACGGCGCTCGGCCATGCCGAGCACGACTATGCGCTGGCGGTCGAAATCCTGGAGTGCCGCCGCCTGATCAAGGGCTACAGCGACACCCATGTGCGCGCGCAGTCGAAGTTCGACCGCGTGCTCTCCGCGCTCCCTGTGCTGGAGGGACGGGCCGACGCGGCCGACTGGCTGCGGCGCCTGCGCGAGGCGGCGCTCAAGGACGAGAAGGGCGACATGCTGGACGGCGCGTTGAAGACCATCGCGACGCTATAGAGCGGTTCAGCCTTTGAAGGGCGGCAGCGTCAGTCCCTTCACGCCGACGTCGATGGCAAAGAGTCCGCCCGGGTTCTTCTGTCCCACGAAATGCTCGGCCGGGCGCTTCAGCACGGCGGATGTAACGTAGAGAATGTCCAGGTCCGGGCCACCGAACTCGCAGCATGTGGGCAGGTCGGTCGGCAGCAGGATCGTCTGCATCAGCCGACCGTCTGGGTCGTAGCGGCAGACCTTCGACGTGACCGGGATGGTGACCCAGTAGCAGCCTTCGGCGTCGACGGTGGCGCCGTCGGCCACGCCCCCGGTCACCGTCATGTCGATAAAGGTGCGCCGGTTGGCGACATCGCCGGTCGCTGGATCGAAATCATAGGCGTCGACCCGGCCGGAGTGGCTGTCCGAGAAATACATGGTCTTGGAATCGGGGCTCCAGGCGAGCCCGTTCGAACAGCCGACGCCCTCGATGATGCGGTGCACGGAGAGGTCGCGATCCATTCGATAGAGCGAGCCGACGAACTCGATGGGCTGGCCGGGAACCTCGAACATGGTGCCCGACCAGAAGCGCCCCTGCCTGTCCGGCTTGCCGTCGTTGAAGCGCGTGTGCGGCATGCCGGCTTCGGGGTCAGCGATGGGCTCGAACGTTTCTGTCGCGGGATCGAAGAAATAGAAGCCGCTCGCCATGGTCAGCACCAGCCCGCCCTTTTCGCGCAGGCCGAGGCAGCCGAGATATTCCGGTGTCTCCCAGGTGCGGTTCTCGCCCGTCGCCGGGTCGTAGCGGTGGATGTGGCGGCTCCAGATGTCGATCCACCACAGAACCTGCGCCTTGGGGTCCCAAAGCGTGCCTTCGCCCAGTTCGGCCTTGGCGTCGACGACGCAAATGATCTCGACCATCTAGGCTTCTCCCTTATGCGCGGAACTCCGCAGCAGCCGCGCCAGCCCGGCGAAGGCCTCGCTTCCCAGCGACACGGTAATCAGGATGACGGCGCCGTAGACGACGAGCAGCGCGCCGCTGGACAGGTTGAGCGCCGGCAGCAGGCCGGTCAGGATCGTCAGAACCATCGCGCCGGCGACGGTGCCGAGATAGTGGCCGCTGCCGCCGAGAATGGAGGCGCCGCCGATCGCCACGGCGGCGATCGACGTGAACAGGTAGGCGTCACCCATGCCGAGATAGGCCTGGCCGGAATAGCCGGTAAGCAGGATGCCTGCGAAGGCCGCGGTCAGGCCTGAGATCACATAGGTGAGGATGGTCGTGCGCGCGGTCGGCACGCCGGAGAATTCGGCCACCGTTACGCTTGTTCCCAGCGCGTATAGATGCCGGCCGAACGGCGCCTTCGACAGCAATATGGTGGCGGCGACGGTCAGCAGCAGCCAGATCAGGGCGATCACTGGGAAGGGGCCGATGCGGCCGACGGAGAGGAACTTGATCAGCCCAGGCGCGGGAGGCGTCGGCGAGCCGCCGGTGACGACCAGGATCAGGCCTTGCAGAATGACGTTGGTGGCGAGCGTCATGATGATGGGCGGCACGCCGAACTTCGCCACGCCGACCCCGTTGATCAGCCCGATGCCGGCCCCGCCGGCCAGCACCAGCGGCGCCACCCAGGCGAGCGGCAGATCTTGCCCGCCGCACAAAAGCGTCATGATGATGGCGGCGCAGTTCAACACCCAGGGGACGGAAAGGTCGATGCCCCCGCCGATGATGACGAAGGTCTGCCCGAGCGCGACGATCCCGACGAAGGCGGCGAGAACGACGGTCGAGCGCAGGTTGGACGCAGACAGAAAGCCCGGCGAGAACACCGCGGTGACCAGCAGCAGCAGCACCATGCCGGCATAGGCGAGCAGGATCAGTCTGTTGCGGGCGAGAAACTCGCTCATCGCATCCTCCCCCGCGCGGCCTTATCGGCGATCGAACTCGCCAGCACCGAGAGCAGCAGGATGATGCCAGAGGCGACCGGCTGCCAGTAGCTCGATATCTTCAGCACGAACACCAGATTGCCGATCAGCGTGAGGATGAATGCGCCGACCAGCGTTCCGGCGAGATGGCCACGTCCGCCGAACAGGCTGACGCCGCCGATGACCGCCGCCGCCACCGAAGGGAGGATGTAGTCCTTGCCGATGGTGGGCGAACCGGAACCCGTCTGCGTCGTCAGGTAGAGCGCCGCGCCGGCGGCGAAGAGCCCTGACAACGCATAGGTGGTCACGTTGATGCGCGTGATCGATACGCCTGAGAGGAAGGCCGACTTCTCGTTGGAGCCGGTGGCCTGGATGGTGATGCCGAGGCGCGTCGAGCGGAACCACCACCAGAAAACCACCAGCGCAACCAGCATCCAGACCGGGCTGGAAAGGCCGAGAAACTGCAGGTAGCCGAAGCCGATCCACCAGCCCGGCACGCTGCCTCCGTCCGTCGGCAGGATGATCATCGCCACGCCGTTGAGGATGGACCACGTCGCGAGCGTCACGAGGAAAGGTTGAAGCTTGAGCACCGAGATCAGCAGGCCGTTGAGCGCGCCGATGGCAAGCCCCAGCGCCAGGATCGCCAGCGACCAGAACAGCACGGTCGCCGGATCGTCGGTAAAGCGGGTGGCGGCGATTACCGTGCCGAGGCTGATCATGCCACCGATCGACAGGTCGATGCCGCCGCGGATCAGCACGATGGTCTGGCCGGTGGCGGCGAGCATCAGCGTCATGGCGGCGGCGGTGTCGAGGTTGAGTTCGTCGAGCGTGAACACGCCCGTCTGCTTGCTGCCGTAGATGGTGGCTATCACAGCCAGCATCAGGCATGCGACCAGAAACGGCGCCCGGTCGAGAGCCCAGCCGTGCCAGTCGCGGGTGTTGGGCGCTTCGGGGGAACCCGGCCGGCTGGCGGCGAGCGGGGTCATCACGCCGCCTCGCTTGCTTCACGCGTGGCGTTGACGCCCCCCTCATCCGGCCGCTGCGCGGCCACCTTCTCCCCGTTGGGGAGAAGAGGTTGCCACCATCGACGCTGCGCGACCTTTCTCCCACTTCGTGAGGGGAGTAGACCGGCGTCCGGCCTGGCTCCCATCCGCTCCCCCGGAACGCGGGAGAGGTGCCGAGCGAAGCGAGGCGGAGAGGGGGGCATACGCGTCGCTCGTGGTCCTGGGGCAGAAAACATCACGCCGCCTCGCCTTCCAGCATGGCGGCGCCCAAAATGCTCTCCTCGGAAATCTTCTCGCCCTCCAGGATTGCCGCGACGCGGCCGTTGCGCAGCACCATCACACGGTCGGCGACGTGGACCAGTTCGGGCATGTCGCTCGAATGAAACAGGATCGCATAACCCTTCGCGGCAAGATCCCGCATGAGCTGGAAAATCTCGCCCTTGGTGCCGACGTCGACGCCGCGGGTCGGGTCGAACAGCAGCAGCACGCGCGCCTGCGTCAGCAGCATCTTGCCGAAGATCACCTTCTGCTGGTTGCCGCCGGAAAGGGTGCCGGCGAGCTGGTCCGGCGTCTGCGCCTTGATGCGCAGGAAGTCGACCATCTCGCGCACCAGTTCGGCCTCCTTGCGGCTGCTGAGCAGCCCGCGCTCGGTGAAGCGGCGGATGACGGCCAGCGTCAAATTCTCGCGCACGCTCTTGGTCAGCAGCAGACCCTGGCCACGGCGGTCTTCGGGCACCAGCGCGATGCCGTCTGGCCCGGTGAGCGCGGCGCGCGGGCTCGTGATGGCGACAGGCTTGCCCCACAGTTCCACGGTCCCCGTCGCCGGCGAAGCGCCGAACAGCGCCTGGAATAGCTCGCGCTGCCCGTGGCCCTGCAAGCCGCCGACGCCCAGCACCTCGCCCTCCCGCAGGGAAAAGCTGGCGCCGTCGAGCCTGCCGCTGGAGAAATTGGTGACCCGCAGCGCGACGCGCTCAGTGGCCGTCGCCACCCGGTCAGGATAGAGGCGGTCCAGATTGCGGCCGATCATCTGCGTGACGATCTCGGCGTCGGAAACGCCGCCGGCCTCGTGCGCGGCCACGGTGCGGCCGTTGCGAAAGATTGTGAGGCGGTCGGCGATGGCGCGTACCTCGGCCATGCGGTGCGAGATGAAGATGACGAGCCGGCCTTCGCTGGCCAGACGGCGGGTGAGACCGAGCAGCCACTCCGCCTCCCGCGCGGGCAGCGCGGAGGTCGCCTCGTCGAGGATGAGCACGCGTGGATCCTTCGCCAGGCCCTTGGCGATCTCCACGATCTGCCGCTCGGCCAACGTGAGGCGGCGCAGTTCCACATCAGGGCGCAGAGGGGGAAATTCATAGCGATCGAGCATTTCGCGCGTACGGCGGCGCAACTGTGCGCGGTCGACCGTGCGCAGCAGGGTACGCGGCTCGCGGCGGAACCAGATGTTCTGCTCGACCGTGAGGTCGGGGATCAGCGACAGCTCCTGGAACACGGCGGCGATGCCGCGCGCCTGGGCGTCGTCGGGATCGGTAGGCCGGTAGTCGGCGCCGTCTACCTTGAGCGTGCCCGCATCGTGGCGCACAGCGCCGGACAGGATCTGGATGAAGGTGCTCTTGCCGGCGCCGTTCTCGCCCAGCAGCGCATGCACCTCGCCGGCATGGGCGCTGAAGGTCGCCTCGCTCAGGGCGACGATGCCGCCATAGCGCTTCGACAATCCCTTGGCGACGACGAGATCCATGGCTCACCTAACAAGAACCTCCCGGCCTGGCCGGGAGGTTCGTGTGCCTTGGGAGGCTTTTACTGAGCGGTGCCCGCGGCCTCGGCCGCGGTGATCTCCACCCAGTCGGGCGTGATCGGCAGCGTCAGGCCGGGCGCCTGGTCGGGGAAGGCGTTCTTGCCGACCTCGATGACCTGCATCTTGCTGCCGGGGAAGAGCTTGCTTTCGAACGGCGTGGTGGTGATGAAGTCGCCCTCGACCTCGACGGAGCGGTTTTCCGGCCGCTTGCCGCTGTCCAGGATGTCGACCGCCAGCTTGATAGCCTCGGACGAGAGGTAGGCCGGGTTGGAGCCCAGGATACACTTCGATCCCGTCTCCGCGCAGGTCAACGCCGAGACGTTGTAAGAGAAGCCCACCACCGGCACCATGGGCCGTCCTGCGTCCTTCAACGCCTGGATGGCGCCCGAGCCGTAGCCCTGGGTCAGGATGCCGTCGACCTGCGGATTGGCCGCCAGCAACGCCGCCACGCCGGCCTGCTCGGGCCCGAGCGCGTATTCGCCGTTGTAGTAGCCGACGATCTTGATGTCGGGATAATCCTTGAGGACCTTCTCGTAGCCTTCCTGCAACTGCGCCGAGATCGGCGCGCCGGCGAGCCCGCGGTCGACCAGCACGTTGCCCTTGCCGCCGAGCTGCGCGGCCATCCATTCGGCCATCACGGCCGGAATGCGCTCCCAGTTGGAAGCCAGCGTCAGCGCGCAGGGCTCGGTGACGATCTGATCGAAGCTTATGACGACGATCCCGGCGTCGCAGGCCTTCTTGAGCGTCGGATTGAGCGCCTCGGCGGAAGCCGCGTCGACCAGGATGGCGTCAGGCTTCTGGCGAATGATGTTGTTCAGCGAGTTGATCTGCGCCTGGACGGTGCCTTCCGCCACTTCGATATGGAGCTCGACGCGATCCTTGAGAGGTCCCTTGTCGACCGACACTTGGGCGACGCGCTGCATCTGCTGGCGCCAGTCGTTGCCGACGAAATTGTTCGACAGGTAGATGACGTATGGCTTCTTGTCCTCGGCCTGAGCCGGGACGCTAGCGAACGCGGCGGCGGTCGCGACGAGGCCGGCTAGGCCGACGCAAAGGGTTCTTACTTTCATGATGTCTCCTCCTGGCTGCGTTTCCTTCTGCCTGCGGACGGTTCTGCGCCGCCTCGCATGCAGGATGTTCAATTTTGATACCGGTACCAATCGGCCTTGTCAACCAAATCGCCGGCAGCGTTACGTCGTCGGTGCGGCCGCACTTGGGCGATCGCCATCGAATACTATCATGCTATTATAATTTTATGTCGGTGTCCAGAATTCGAACGCCGAAAAACGTCGGCCGGTTCACGAAAGGTCGTTGGGAGCGTCCCAGGTGATGCTGAAAATGTCGGCGGGGTGCCGCGCCACCGAGAACTCGATGTTGCGCTGGTCCGCCGACTGGTAGAGCATCTCTACGGTCAGGATGGCGTCGCCGGTGCGAATAGCCAGTTCTTCAGCCAGCGCCTCGTCGGCGATTTCGGCCCGCACCGTGACATGAGCGACCACCAGGCGCAGGCCGAGATGCTTCTGCACGCTTCGGAAGATCAGTACGTCGGTGAAGTCGTCGCGGTTCAGGCGGGCACCGACGTCGGGCGGAAAATAGGTCGTGATCTGCGCCTTGCGCTGCTCGCCCACCGAAAGCACGCTGCGCAGGCAATAGCCCGCCTCCGACTTGCCCATGCCGAAATGCCGCTGCAT
This sequence comes from Rhizobiaceae bacterium, assembly GCA_016793565.1. Taxonomy (GTDB): domain Bacteria; phylum Pseudomonadota; class Alphaproteobacteria; order Rhizobiales; family Rhizobiaceae; genus JAEUMA01. The sequence goes on along the minus strand of JAEUMA010000718.1, from coordinate 4,116 downwards.
GACGGGCGACTTCTCGCGGCGATAGGATTTGACCGTCAGCTGCGCGTTTCTGGTGAACGCGGCCATGTCGGCAAAGTTCTTGAAGTTCCAGCTCAGGCTGACCGAGGGGTTGCGCGCCGTGACAACCGCCGGCTTCGCCGACCGTTTGCGAATGATGCCGTCGGCCTCGAGGTCGCGCAGCGCCTGGCGCACGGTGATCAGGCTGACGCCGAAATGCTCGGCGATCGCAGCCTCCTTCGGCAGTTCATCGCCGACCGCCAGCACGCCGTTGGCGATCGGGACGCGCAGGAGATCGGCGACCTGCCGGTAGAGCGGACCGTTGGCCCTGACCAGCAAGCGGCCGGGGAGGAAGTCGATAGCCGAAGCCGAGTGATCCATGCCTGTTCCCGTCGAGGTCAGGCATTATAATAGCGTCCACGTCCGCGGGCCAGCGCCGGATGGAACGGAAGATGTGAGACGGACCCAGTTGACAGTTCGATATGGTACCGGTAACAAATTGCACGGATTCGTCGCTTGGGAGGGCAGTATCCTGTCTGTCGAAGGACATAGAACATGGCTCGCGCGCGCCCTGGTTACCGGTGCGGGCGGAGGGCTCGGACGGGAGGTGGCGGTCCAGCTGGCGGCGCGCGGCTGCGCCGTAGGCGTCGCCGACATCAACGCCGAGGGAACGGCCGAGACCGCTCGCCTCGTGCGCCAGGCCGGCGCGCAGGCCGAGGAGATCGTCGCCGACCTGACCAGCGAAGGCGGCCCGGAGGCGGCCGTCCAGCGCGTGGTCGACCGCTGGGGCGGCATCGATGCGCTGGTCAACAATGCGGGCTACGGTGTCATCGAGCCGTTCCTCGATTCGACCTACAAGGCCTGGACGAGAACGCTGGCGCTCAACGTCACCGCGCTCGCCATGGCCTGCAAGGCGGCCGGCCGCGTCATGCGCGACCAACGCTCGGGCCGCATCGTCAACATCACCTCTCCGGGCTCACGCATGGCGTTGCCGGACTACACTGCCTACACGGCCAGTAAGGCGGGTGTTGATTCCATCACCCGGGCGTTGGCAGTCGCGCTGGCCCCTTACGGCGTGCTGGTGAACAGCCTGGCGCCGGGCATGATGGACACGGAGATGCAGCGCTCGACCGAGGTCGATCTCGCCCGCATCAACGGCCGCTCGGGCGATCTCCAGGCCTTTCTGGACGAACGCACCCGCCGCATTCCGCTCGGCCGGCGGGCAGAGATCTCCGAGGTGGCGGAGGCGGTCGTCTGGCTGGCGCTGGATGCACCGCCCTACATGACCGCCGAGCGGCTCAACATGTCCGGCGGCCTCGACAAGGATTGATAGAGATGCTGCGCAACTCACCGCCCGGCGAAGCCGATATCGGCGCGCTGAAGGCCAGGGCGACAAAACTTCGCCGCCACATGCTGACCATGGCCCGCGGGCAGGGCGCCGGCTATATCGGCCAGGGGCTGGGCGTGGCCGACCTGCTGGCCGCGCTCTATTTCCACGAACTGCGCTACGATCCGCAGAATCTTGGCTGGGTGGAGCGCGATCGTTTTCTCCTCTCGACCGGCCATTATTCTATCGCTCTTTGGGCGGCACTCGCCGAGGCCGGCATCATCCCGGTCGACGAGCTTATCACCTATGGCGCGGACGATAGCCGGTTGGAGATGTCGACGCTGGACACCACGCCGGGCGTCGAGGTGATCGGTGGCTCGCTCGGCCACGGCCTCGGTCAGGGTGTCGGGCAGGCGCTGGGGCTCAGGCTGCAGAAATCCGACGCGCGCGTCTTCGTCGAACTGTCCGACGGCGAGATGCAGGAAGGCTCGACCTGGGAGGCCGCGATGTCGGCCGGCCATTTCGGCCTCGACCAACTGGTCGCCCTGATCGACTGCAACGGCATCCAGGCCGACGGGCCGGTCGTGCTCGACATGGAGCCGGTGGCAGACAAGTGGCGCGCCTTCGGCTGGGACACCGCAGAGATCGACGGCAACGACATGGACGCCGTCGTCAGTGCGCTGGCCGCCGCCCGCCGGCGCAACGGCAGGCCGAAGGCGATCGTGCTGCGCACGCTGCCCGGCAAGGGCGTGCCGCGCATCGAAACCAGCGAGAAGTCGCATTTCTTCCGCGTCGACGTGCGCGAATGGGACGGCATCATCGCCGCATTCGAGACCAGCGTAGGAGAACCGGCATGAGCGCGCCGGCGATGGAAGCCGCCCGCACGCTGGCGATGGGCGAGAATGAGGCGACCGGGGCCGACCGGCCAACCGTCGAGGCACCCTTCGGCCGCGCGCTGGCGCGGCTCGGCGTGATCAGGCCGGAGATCGTCGGCCTCACCGCGGATCTGGGAAAATACACCGACATCCTGCCGTTCCGGGACGCCTTTCCCGATCGCTTCTTCAACATCGGCATGGCCGAACAGAATCTCGTCGCGGTAGCGGCCGGGCTCGCGCGGACCGGCCTGCAGCCCTTCGCCACCACCTACGGCGTCTTCGCCACCCGTCGCGCCTTCGACTTCGTGGCGATCGCGCTGGCGCACTCCAACCTCAATGTGAAGATCGTGGCCGGACTGCCCGGCCTGACCACTGGTTACGGCGGCACGCACCAGGCGATCGAGGATCTGGCGCTGATGCGGATGATCCCGGGCCTTGTGGTGATCGACCCTTGCGACGCCACCGAGATCGAGGCGGCGACGGAGGCGATGGCCGACCATCCGGGCCCGGTCTATATGCGTCAGCTGCGCGGCACCGTGCCGGTGGTGCTGGAACCGGGCTACCGCTTCGAAATAGGCAAGGCGCAAAAACTGCGCGATGGCAAAGACATTGGCATCGTTTCCACAGGGCTCATGACGGAGCGCGCGCTCGACGCCGCCGACCGTTTGGCGAAGCAGGGCGTTTCAGTGGGCGTCCTGCACGTACCGACGATCAAGCCGTTCGACACCGAGGCGGTGGCCGAGTTCTGCGCCGGCGTTGACCGGGTGGTGACCGCCGAGAACCACGTCGTGGTCGGCGGGCTGGCGAGCCTGGTCGTCGAGACGCTGTTCGACGCCGGCGTCGCCAAGAAGGTCACCCGCATCGGCCTGCCCGACCGCTACATCGAATGCGGCGCCGTGCCGACGCTGCAGGCGCGCTACGGGCTGACGACGGACGCGGTGGTCGGTACGATTTTGAAGCTGGGCTGACAACGGAAAGAGGCCGTGATCCTTCGCACCCCCCTCTGTCCTGCCGGACATCTCCCCCTCAAGGGGGGAGATTGGCAGCTTGACCGGTCGCCCTCTCTCACAGACGCTGGTGACTGGCGAAAGCCCATGTGGCAGCCAATCTCCCCCCTTGAGGGGGAGATGTCCGGCAGGACAGAGGGGGGTGTGCCGAAGCTCTCCGCCACAATACTAGGCCAGCCATGAAAATCATCGACATCGAAACCTTCACCGTCGGCGCCGGCTGGAAGAACTGGCTGTTCGTCAAGGTCCACACCGACGCCGGCATCCACGGCATCGGCGAGGGCACGCTGAATGGCTTCATCAAGACCACCGAAGCCGGCGTGCACGAACTGAAGCATCTCGCCATCGGCCAGGACCCGCGCCGCATCAACGCGCTTGCCAAGCGCATGCTGGACAGCGTGTCGCTGGATGGCGGCCACATCCACCGTACGGTGATCGCGGCGGTGGAGGTCGCCTGCTGGGATATTCTGGGAAAAAGCCTCGGCGCGCCGATCTACCAGCTCCTCGGGGGGCGCGTGCGCGACACGGTTCTCGGCTACGCCAACGGCTGGTATCGCACAGAGCGCACGCCCGAAGCTTTTCTCGACGCGGCGAAGGCCGTACTGGCAAAGGGGTTCAAGGCATTCAAGCTCGACCCGTTCGGCACCGCGCAGGGCTTCATCTCGCGCGAGGAACTCGACCTCTCCTATGACATCTGCCGCGTGCTGCGCGATAAACTGCCGAAGGACACGCTGATCCTAATCGACGTGCATGCGCGCTTCACCGAAATCGCGGCGCTGCAGGCGGCTGAAAAATTCGCCGACCTCGACATCTACTGGTGGGAGGAGCCGACCTCGCGCGACCGGCAGGAGACCGTGCACGAGGTCGGCCATCGCTCGCCGATCCCGGTGGCGACCGGCGAAATGTACGA
>JAEUMA010000077.1 GCA_016793565.1 Rhizobiaceae bacterium | reverse complement strand
CGCTGTCGTCCATCGTCACCAGTTGCGCCGCCCGCTGCAGCATCGGCTCGATGTCGCTATACTTCCAAACGAAGGGCACGGCCTTGGACGTGGCCATGAGCTGCTTGACCTCGTCATGGTCGACGCCTTCGGACGTCGCCCAGAACGGGAACATGTTGGCCTTGTGGATGTCGTCGTAGAGGCCTTTCAGGGCCGCCTTCTTGTTGCTGACGTTCTCATTGACTGCACGCGCCACGGACATCTTAACACCTCGCCTACCCAGAGGATCGGACTTGACCAAGTCAACCGTACCACAATGGTTGACCCCGGCAACAGGATTCTTTTGCTGATCGCGACCTTTTTGGTTGAGTTTTCCGCAACCGCTGCTGACGATCTCGTATAGAAGAATCCAGCAATCAAGCCATTGTTTTCAAATTCTAATTCTTAAGGTAGTCGAAGCGATCGCTACCGTATCGCTTCGTGAGAGGCCATCCGAAATTCTCAACCAACTCACCTTTGGTTGAAATGACCAGTGCTAGGCCGCCAGTCGATCGGTGGCTTTTGCCCGAATGAAATCGGCCGCCCGCTCGGCGATCATGATCACCGCGGCATTGATGTTGCCGCAAACCAGGTCGGGCATCACGGACGCGTCGACGATCCGCAGCCCTTCCACGCCGCGCAGACGCAACTGCGGATCGACCACGGACGCTTCGTCCGCGCCCATCCTGCAGGTGCCGGCCGGGTGGTGCACTGTGATCGACGTCTTGCGGATGTGCTCGTCGATCTGATCGTCGGTCTGGCAATTGGGGCCGGGAAAGAACTCCGCTTCGATGAAAGGCCGCATCGAGGGCTGCTCGGCGATGTGGCGCGCGACTCGGAAGCCGGCGCGCAGCGACGCCCAGTCGCGCGGAGAGGACAGGAAATTCTGATGGATCTTCGGCGCAGCGAAGGGATCGGCCGAGGTCACCGCGACATAGCCCCGGCTCTCGGGCTGGATAGCCACGATGCGCGTGGCGAAGCCGTCGGGGAACGGCGCCTTGAACGGCTCGAAATAGGGCCAGGCCGCCAGCGGGGCCGCGGTGAAGATGAGTTGTACGTCGGGCAACCGACGATCCGGTCCGCTGCGCAGGAAGCCAACGGACCCGCCCGGCACATCGCCCGAGAATCCGCGTCCGGTGAGATAAGTCTTCGCGAAATCGAGCGCGATGCGATCGGCCCGCATCATACGGCGAAACGGACCGGGCTCCTTGCGGCGGTACATGACGATGACGGAGACGTGGTCCTGCAGGTTCTTGCCGACTGCCGGAGCGGCGACCATGGTTTCAACGCCGATATCGGCAAGTTCTCGCGGATCGCCGATGCCGGACAGAATCAGGAGTTGCGGCGTGTTGATGACGCCGCCGGCAAGCAGCACCTCCCGCCGTGCGATCGCCTCTCGCCCCATACCGTCCTGCCGATAGGCGATGCCGGTCGCGCGGCGCTTGTCCATCAGGATCCGCGTCGCCATGGCTCCCGTCGCCACCTTGAGGTTGGGCCTACGCATCGCCGGCCGCAGATAGGCGTTGGCGGTGGAGGCGCGGCGACCGTCCTTGATCGTCATCTGCAGGCGGCCGAAACCGTCCTGCACAGCGCCGTTGTAGTCGGCCGTCTGCGGGTAGCCTGCCTCGCGCGAAGCTGCCGCGAAGGCGTGCACCAGATTGTCATCGTAGCGGCAGAATTGCGTGTTCAGCGGACCGTTGCCGCCCCGATACTCACCGGCTCCGCCTTCCCATGTCTCCTGCTTGCGGAAATAGGGCAGCACGTCCTCGAACGACCAGTCGGACAGCCCCTCGGCTGCCCAGCGGTCGTAGTCGCCGCGGTTGCCGCGCACATAGGCCATGGCGTTGGTCGAGGAGCAGCCGCCTATGACCTTGCCGCGCGCGCACTCGACCTGCCTTCCGCCGACATTGTCTTCGGGCTCGCAGAAATACATCCAGTCGTGGCGGCGCTCGACCAGGATCTTGCCCCAACCGAGCGGGATATGGATCATCGGGTCACGATCCCATCCACCCGCTTCCAGCAGCAGCACCGTGGTATTCGGGTCCTCGGTCAGTCGGTTGGCGAGCACGCAGCCTGCCGATCCCGCGCCGACGATGACATAGTCGAAGGTTTCGGCCATATCGTTGCCCCTTCGGCGATCCACGCGCCGCCCAACCACCGCACTCAACCATCGGCCAACTGATGTTGTCAACCAGAG
>JAEUMA010000051.1 GCA_016793565.1 Rhizobiaceae bacterium | reverse complement strand
GGGATCGCCGTCGCCTTCGTCGTGTGGTTGATCTTTGCCAAGGGCCTGCAGCTTTCACTGCCGGCAGGGCCTTTGGAGCGACCTTTCTGACGGGATGAGGTCCGTGGGGGCGGGCCTTCTCCGCGGTCGCGATCCGGGGGGCTGACGGATGGACACTTTCGCACTGCTGGCACAAGGCCTGGTCACCGCGCTGGAGCCAGTGAACCTCCTCGACGCGCTGATCGGCGTCACGCTCGGCACGGCGGTCGGTGTTCTGCCGGGTATCGGCCCGGCGCTCACCGTGGCGCTGCTCTTGCCCGTCACCTACAAGCTCGATCCGGCCGGCTCGCTGATCATGTTCGCCGGCATCTATTATGGCGGCATGTATGGCGGGTCGACCACGTCGATCCTGCTCAACACGCCGGGCGAAAGCGCCTCCATCGTCACGGCGCTGGAGGGTAACAAGATGGCACGCGCCGGCCGCGGCGGGCCGGCGCTGGCGACCGCCGCGATCGGCTCGTTCGTGGCCGGCCTGATCGCCACGCTGGGGCTGGCCTTCATCGCGCCCTCGGTGGTGAAGTTCGCGTTGTCCTTCGGCCCGTCCGAATATTTCGCGCTGATGCTGCTCGCCTTCATGACGGTGTCGGCCGCCTTCGGCGAATCGACGCTGCGCGGCCTGACCGCGCTCTTCATCGGGCTGGCGCTCGGCCTAATCGGCATCGACCAACTGACCGGCCAGGCGCGCCTGACCGGCGGCATGCCCAATCTGTTCGACGGCATTTCGGTGACCACGCTGGCCGTGGCGCTTTTCGCCATCGGCGAGACCTTCGCCGTGGTGGCGTCCAAGGCGCAGGCCGACGAGAAGGTCGAGGCGGTCAAGGGTTCGGTCTGGATGAGCCGCGAGGATTGGCGCCGTTCCTGGATGCCGTGGCTGCGCGGCACGGCGATCGGTTTTCCGATCGGCGCCATGCCGGCCGGCGGCGCCGACGTATCGAGCTTCCTGTCCTACTCGGCGGAGAAGAACTTCTCGAAGCATCCGGAAGAATTCGGCAAAGGCGCCATCGAAGGCGTGGCCGGGCCGGAGGCGGCCAACAACGCGTCGGCAGCCGGCACGCTGGTGCCGCTGCTGACGCTCGGACTGCCGACCACGGCCACCGCCGCGATCATGCTGGCCGGCTTCCAGCAGTTCGGCCTGCAGCCCGGCCCCTTGCTGTTCGCGACCAACGCGCCGCTGGTTTGGGGGCTGATCGCCAGCCTGCTGGTCGCCAACCTGATGCTTCTGGTGCTCAACCTGCCGCTGATTGGCCTGTGGGTGAAGCTGCTGACCATCCCCAAGCCATGGCTCTACGCCGGCATCCTTGTTTTCGCCACGCTGGGCACCATCGGCGCCGACGGGTCGACCTATATGCTGGGACCGATCCCGGTATCTTTCGGCCTCGGCCTGCTGATGGCGTTCGGCCTGCTCGGCTACTTGCTGCGGCGCTTCGGCTATCCGATCGCTCCGGTGGTGGTCGGCCTCATCCTGGGGCCGATGGCCGAAAAGAGCCTGCGCCAGGCACTGCAGATCAGCCAGGGCGACATCACCGCTCTATGGCATTCGTGGATCGCGATCGTGCTGTGGCTGCTCGCGCTGACGGCTGTTCTGCTGCCGCTATGGTTGCGCGCTCGTGGTCGCGGCAGGGTGCTGGCCCAGTTCGGCGCCGACGAGGATTGAACGCGCCGGTGCGCCGGGCTCAGATGCCGCGTATGCGCTCGAAGGCGGCCGGGTCGACGCCGAGGCGGCGCAGGTCGCTGGCCTTGGGCCTGGCGTGGACGCGCACCGCGGCGGAAGCCGCTACCGCGCTCCCCACGATTCCGAAGAATTCGGCGAGGGCGGCGAGTGGCTTGCGGGTAGTCATGACAAAGTCCTTGCATAAGACGGCAGCGTGACTTGCTGCATTGCACAATATAGGTTGATCGTAGGGCCGGTGCCGCCGCGAAAGCGCATGGAAGCTATGCAAGTGCGGGTGGTTGGTTCCGGCGCGACCGGGGACGCACGATGAAGACGCTGCTGGTGGTGGCGCATCCGCGCCAAGAATCCCTTACCGGTGCGCTCGGCCGGACTTTCGCCGAAACGCTCCGCAGTCGCGGGCACGAAGTCGAATGGGCCGATCTCTACGCCGAGAAATTCGATCCGGTGCTCGGTCCGGACGATGAGCCGGACTGGGACGACGCCGACAAGGTCTATTCGCCCGCGGTGCTTGCCGAGATGCGGCGCATCGAGCGCAACGAAGCGACGGTCATGATCTTCCCGGTCTACTGGTGGTCGACGCCCGCGCTGCTCAAGGGGTGGATCGACCGCGTGTGGAACAACGGCTGGGCCTACGGCGCCCGGAAATTTCCGCAGCGGCGCGTCTGGATGATCGCGCTGGCAGGTGGCGACAGGGCCCTTTTCGAGAAGCGTGGCTATGACCGCGCCATGGCAACGGGCCTCGACATCGGCATACTGGACTATTGCGGCGTGGCGGAGCACCGCCTCGAAATCCTCTATGGTGCGCTCGAGGGCGAGGCCTCGGTGGCCGCGATTTTGCGCGAAGGCCGGCGGCTGGCCGACGAATTCTAAGGCCGGACTTGCCAACGGCCCGGCCCGGGCTTATATGGGCCTCAAATTCTTGGTCGGTATGACGAAGAGTGGGTCCTTCCGGTCCCGCTCTTTTTTGTTACCGGCCCCGGACGGAGCGCGGATGACGGAAACGGCGGACGAGACGGTGCTGGACGAGCGGATCGTCCGCGAGACGGGCGTGGATGCGCGCGTCGCTTCGATCGTCGAACCGGTTCTGGAAGGCCTCGGCTATCGACTGGTTCGCGTGCGGCTCTCCGGCCAGAACGGGCTCACACTGCAGATCATGGCGGAGCGCAACGACGGCACCATGACCGTCGAGGATTGCGAGGCGGTGAGCCGGGCGGTATCGCCGGCCCTCGACGTCGAGGATCCGATCGACAAGGCCTATCATCTGGAGGTCTCGTCACCGGGCATCGACCGCCCGCTGGTGCGCAAGTCGGATTTCGTGGCCTGGACCGGGCACCTGGTGAAGCTGGAGACGTCGATCATCGTGGCTGGCCGCAAGCGCTTCCGTGGCCGGATCGCTTCGGCCGACGCGGACGGGGTCACCATCGAGCGCGATCAGCCCGCCTATGGCGAGGAGCCGACGGCGGTGATCCCCTACGAGACCATCGACGACGCCCGCCTGGTGCTGACCGACGACCTCATTCGCGACGCCCTGTCCAAGGACAATAAGGCGCGCAAGGAAGCCAGGAGGCGGCGCGGCGAGCCCGACGACGCCGATGGCGAGACCGAAACCGAACAATGACGCCCTGCCGCCCGGATTGGCGGCGACCTTCAGGGAGACGGACATGGCAGTCAGTGCAAACAGGCTCGAACTTCTGCAGATCGCGGACGCCGTCGCGCGCGAGAAGTCGATCGACAAGCAGATCGTGATCGCGGCGATGGCCGACGCCATCCAGAAGGCGGCGCGCTCGCGCTACGGCCAGGAGACCAACATCCGCGCCGACATCAACCCGCAGACCGGCGAGATGAAGTTGCAGCGCCTGATGGAGGTGACAGAGGACGTCGAGGACTACGGCCGCCAGATCGCGCTGAAGGACGCCCGCGTCCGCAACCCGGATGCCCAGGTCGGCGACTTCATCGCCGAGCAGCTTCCGCCGATGGATTTCGGCCGCATCGCCGCTCAGTCGGCCAAGCAGGTGATCGTGCAGAAGGTGCGCGAAGCCGAGCGCGACCGCCAGTTCGAGGAATACAAGGACCGCATCGGCGAGATCGTCAACGGCACCGTGAAGCGCGTCGAATACGGCAACGTCATCGTCGATCTCGGCCGCGGCGAGGCGATCATCCGCCGCGACGAGCTGATCCCGCGCGAGAACTTCAAGTATGGCGACCGCGTGCGCGCCTATGTCTACGACGTGCGCCGCGAGCAGCGCGGACCGCAGATCTTCCTGTCGCGCACCCATCCGCAGTTCATGGCGAAGCTGTTCACCATGGAGGTACCGGAAATCTATGACGGCATCATCGAGATCAAGTCGGTCGCCCGCGACCCCGGCAGCCGCGCCAAGATCGCCGTCGTTTCGCGCGATAGCTCGATCGATCCCGTCGGCGCCTGCGTCGGTATGCGCGGCAGCCGCGTTCAGGCGGTTGTGGCCGAACTGCAGGGCGAGAAGATCGACATCATCCCCTGGTCGCCGTCGGCGGCGTCCTTCATCGTCAACGCGTTGCAGCCGGCTGAGGTCGCCAAGGTGGTGCTCGACGAGGACGCGGAGCGCATCGAGGTGGTGGTGCCGGACGACCAGCTGTCGCTCGCCATCGGCCGTCGGGGCCAGAACGTGCGCCTTGCTTCGCAGCTCACCGGTTGGGACATCGACATCCTGACCGAGCAGGAGGAGAGCGAGCGGCGCCAGAAGGAGTTCGTCGAACGGTCCAACCTGTTCATGGACGCCCTCAACGTCGACGAGATGGTCGGCCAGGTACTGGCTTCGGAAGGCTTCACCAGCGTCGAGGAAGTCGCCTATGTGGATAGCGACGAGATCGCGTCCATCGACGGCTTCGACGACGATACGGCCAACGAGATCCAGACGCGCGCCCGCGAGTACCTGGCACGCATCGAGGCCGAGCATGACGAGCAGCGCATCAAGCTCGGCGTCGCCGACGAATTGCGCGAACTGCCCGGCGTCACGACCGCGATGATGGTGACGCTCGGCGAGGACGGCGTGAAGACGGTCGAGGACTTCGCCGGCTATGCCGTCGACGACCTGGTCGGCTGGAAGGAGCGCAAGGACGGGGAGACCAAATCGTTCCCCGGTGTGCTGGCCCAGCACGGCGTTTCACGCGCCGAGGCAGAGCAGATGGTGCTGGCGGCCCGACTGAAGGCCGGCTGGATCACCGAGGACGACCTCGTCGCGGATGCCGACGAAGACGCCTCGGTCGAGGCGTGACGGTGAGAGCCGGAGACGTCCTTGGACGAGATGAACGACCGCACATGCATTGTGACGCGCCAGCGCGGCGAGCCGGATGATCTGATCCGTTTCGTCGCCGGCCCGGATCTGGCCGTCGTTCCCGATCTCAAGAGGACGCTCCCCGGCCGCGGCTGCTGGGTGACAGCCGACCGCGTTCATGTCGACCGCGCGGCCGCGAAAAACCTGTTCGCGCGGGCGCTGAAGAATCCCGTCACCGTGCCGCCGGAACTGGGCGGCCAGGTGGATACGCTGCTGGCGAGGGCCGCGCTCGGCTCCCTCGGGCTGGCGCGCAAGTCCGGAAGCGTGGTGCTAGGGGCCGCCAAGGTGGAGGCCACCGTGCGCTCAGGCAAGGCGGCGCTGGTGCTGCATGCCGACGAAGCTTCCGACGACGGCCTGCGCAAGATCACGCAGGCGAGGCGGGCGACAGTCCATCTCGGAGGGCCGGTGGTGCCGGCCTACAAACTTTTCTCCCAGGCCGAATTGGGTTTGGCATTGGGGGGTACAAATGTGATACATGCTGCCGTTCTTGCGCAGGACGCGGGAAGAGCGGTGCTGAAGCGCATGGTTGCGCTCGAGCGATATCGGGGCGCGGCCCCGGATGATCGGCTCACGGTTCAGGCAATCGCCGCAGAGGATACGGAATGAGCGATACGAAGTCGGGCGACGAAAAGACGTTGAGCGTCAACACGAAGAAGACCTTGACGCTGAAGCGCCCGGGTGTCGAGCAGGGCACTGTGCGTCAGAATTTCTCCCACGGCCGCACCAAGCAGGTCGTGGTGGAGACCAAGAAGCGCAAGTTCTCGATCGGCGACAAGCCCGAGCCGGTGGCCCCGGCGCCGGTGTTGAAGCCGCGTCCGGCCGCGGTCGCGCCGGCACCCGCGCCGCAGGAACAGCCGCGTCCGCAGCCGGCGCCGGAACGCTCCGGCATGGTGCTCAACGAGCTGTCGCGCGACGAGCTTGAAGCGCGCCGTCGCGCGCTTGAGAGCTCGAAGTTCCGCGAGACGGAAGAGCGCAAGCGCGCCGCCGAGGATGCCAAGCGCCGTGCCGAGGAGGATGAGCGCCGCCAGCGCGAGCGCGCCGAGTCCGCGCGCCGCCAGGCCGAGGAGGAGGCCCGTCTTCAGGCCGAGGCCGAAGCCCGCCGCCGCGCCGAGGAGGAGGCGCGTCGCCGCGCCCCCACAAACGCTGCCGAAAACGCTGCCGAGGAAGAGACCGAAGCGCGTGGCGGTGCGAACAAACCCAAGGGTGTGCCGGTGCGCCGCATCGTGACGCCCGAGGTGCCGAAGCCGACCCGCACCAAGGCGGACGAGGACCGCCGCCGTGGTAAGCTGACGCTGACCAGCGCGCTGTCGTCCGAGGACGGCGACGCGCGCGCCCGCTCGCTGTCGGCGATGCGCCGCCGGCAGGAGAAGTTCAAGCGCGCGATGCACAACGAGCCGCGCGAAAAGGTGATGCGCGAAGTGATCCTGCCCGAGACCATCACCATCCAGGAACTCGCGCAGCGCATGTCCGAGCGCGCCGTGGACGTCGTCAAATACTTCATGAAGCAGGGCCAGATCATGAAGCCCGGCGACGTGATCGACGCCGATACCGCGGAACTGGTGGCGGTAGAATTCGGCCATACGGTTCGCCGCGTTGCCGAGTCCGACATCGAGGAAGGCCTGTTCGACATTCCGGACCGGCCCGAGGATCTGGTGTCGCGTCCGCCGGTGGTCGCCATCATGGGCCACGTCGACCACGGCAAGACCTCGCTGCTCGACGCGATCCGCAACGCCAATGTCGTCTCGGGCGAGGCCGGCGGCATCACCCAGCATATCGGCGCCTACCAGGTCGAGAAGAACGGTCACAAGATCACCTTCATCGACACGCCGGGCCACGCCGCCTTCACCGCCATGCGCGCCCGCGGCGCGCAGGCGACCGACATCGCCATTCTGGTGGTGGCGGCCGATGACAGCGTGATGCCGCAGACGATCGAGTCGATCAGCCATGCGAAGGCGGCCGGCGTGCCGATCATCGTGGCGATCAACAAGGTCGACAAGCCCTCCGCGGACGCCCAGAAGGTGCGCACGCAGCTTCTCCAGCATGAGGTGTTCGTGGAATCGATGGGCGGCGAGACGCTGGACGTCGAGGTCTCGGCCAAGACGGGACAGGGCCTCGACAAGTTGCTCGAGGCAATTCTGCTGCAGGCCGAACTGCTCGATCTCAAGGCCAACCCCGACCGCACGGCCGAGGGCGTGGTCATCGAGGCCAAGCTCGACAGGGGCCGCGGCCCCGTCGCCACCATGCTGGTGCAGACCGGTACGCTGATCCCCGGCGACATCCTCGTCGCGGGCAATGAATGGGGCCGCGTCCGCGCCCTCGTCAACGATCGCGGCGAGCAGGTCGACGAGGCCATGCCGGCGATGCCGGTCGAGGTGCTGGGCATACAGGGCACGCCGTCGGCGGGCGACCGTTTCGCCGTCGTCAACGACGAGAGCCGCGCCCGCGAGATCACCGAGTACCGCCAGCGGCTGGCGCGCGACAAGGCGGTGGCCAAGCATGCCGGCCAGCGCGGTTCGCTCGAGCAGATGATGTCGCAGCTGCAGACGACGGGCGTGAAGGAATTCCCGCTGGTCATCAAGGGCGACGTGCAGGGCTCCGTCGAGGCGATCGTCGCGGCGCTGGATAAGCTCGGCACCGACGAGGTGCGTGCACGCATCGTGCACGCCGGCGCCGGCGCCATCACGGAAAGCGACGTGTCGCTGGCCGAGACTTCCCGCGCGGCGATTATCGGCTTCAACGTGCGTGCCAACGCGCAGGCGCGCACCGCCGCCGAGCACGCGGGCATCGAGATCCGCTACTACAACATCATCTACAATCTGGTGGATGACGTGAAGGCGGCGATGTCGGGCCTGCTGTCGCCGGAGCGGCGCGAGACCTTCATCGGCAATGCAGAGATCCTGGAGGTGTTCAACATCACCAAGGTCGGCAAGGTGGCGGGCTGCCGTGTCACCGAAGGCAAGGTCGAGCGCGGCGCGGGCGTGCGCCTGATCCGCGACAACGTGGTCATCCACGAGGGCACGCTGAAGACGCTGAAGCGGTTCAAGGACGAGGTTCCGGAAGTGCCGGTCGGCCAGGAATGCGGCATGGCCTTCCAGAACTACGAGAACATCCAGGCCGGCGACATCATCGAGTGCTTCCGCGTCGAGATGGTGACGCGGTACCTGTAATTTCGCCAACCGAGGCGCGGCGAGGACGTCGCCGCGCCCTATCCTGCAGGCGCTGTCCGGTCCCATCCCGGACAGCGTGCAGTTTGTGGAACTAGACCATGTCTCGCCAGAACAATTCCGGCCCTTCCCAGCGCCAGCTTCGCGTCGGCGAGCAGGTTCGTCATGCCCTGTCGGACATCCTCCAGCGAGGCGAGGTCCGCGACGAGGTTCTGGATACGGCTGTCGTGTCGATCTCGGAGGTGCGCATGTCGCCCGACCTGAAGATCGCCACCGCTTTCGTTTCACCGCTGGGCGCATCGGACGGCGAGGCGATCGTCCAGGCGCTGGCCAGGAACGCCAAGTTCATCCGCGGGCGCGTCTCCGGCGCGTTGAAGCAGATGAAGTATATGCCCGAATTCCGCTTCAGGCTCGACACAAGCTTCGACAACATGGCCCGCATCGACCGGTTGCTGCGCTCTCCCGAAGTGGCGCGCGACCTGGATCACGACAACGAGGAAGAAAAAAAGTAGATGTCGCGTCCGCGCAGGAAGAAGGGCCGGGCCATCTCCGGCTGGGTTGTTCTCGACAAGCCGGTGGGCATGGGTTCGACCGATGCCGTCGCCAAGGTGAAGTGGCTGTTCCAGGCGGAGAAGGCGGGCCATGCCGGCACCCTCGACCCGCTCGCCTCCGGCATGCTGCCGATCGCGCTCGGCGAGGCGACCAAGACGGTTCCCTATGTGCAGGACGGCGCCAAGATCTACCGCTTCGCGGTCGCCTGGGGGGAGGAGCGCTCCACCGACGATCTCGAAGGGCCGGCGACGAAGAGTTCCGATGTGCGGCCGGAAGAGGAGCAGGTCCGCGCCCTCTTGCCGAAATACACCGGCGTCATCATGCAGACGCCGCCGCAATTCTCCGCGATCAAGATCGCCGGCGAGCGCGCCTACGACCTCGCCCGCGAAGGCGAGGCAGTGGAAATCCCGCCGCGTGAGATCGAGATCGGCCGCCTCGACCTGGTTTCCTTCACGCCTGACCGGGCGGTGTTCGAGATCGAATGCGGCAAGGGCACCTATGTACGTTCCCTAGCTCGCGACATGGGCCGAGACCTGGGCTGTTTCGGTCATGTGTCGGAACTGCGCCGCGCCGCCGTCGACCCCTTCACCGACGAGGATTTCGTGACGATCGCCGAGCTGGAAGAGGCGCGCCGCGCCGGCGCACCGGCCGAGGAGGGAGGTGCCGAATCCTTCGCCGCGATCGACGCGCTGATGGTCGACACCAGCGCGGCGCTCGACTGTCTGCCGCATGTCGCGCTGGGGGACGATGCCGCCTCCCGTATCCGCCTTGGCAATCCGGTCGTTCTGCGCGGGCGCGATGCTCCGGTCGAAGCCGACGAGGCCTATGTGACGGCGCGCGGAAAGCTCGTCGCCATCGGGGCGATCGAAGCGGGCATGTTCAAACCGAAGCGGGTATTCGGCGCCTGAGAAGGCGCCCGCTGCCCGGCAAACAAATGCCGCTGGCATTTGCCGGGCTTTTCGCCTATATGCGCCGCAACGTCGCGCCAGGATGCGCGGCGTGCACCGGCCCCCGCTGGACGACATCCCGGCCGTGGGCGTCCCATTTCCTCCAGTTGAAAGGAAAAGCACGATGTCGATCACTGCAGAGCGTAAGCAGGCTTTGATGGCCGAATTCGCGACCGCGAAGGGCGACACCGGTTCTCCGGAAGTCCAGGTTGCGATCCTCTCCGAGCGCATCAAGAACCTGACCGAGCATTTCAAGGACCACAAGAAGGACAACCATTCCCGCCGTGGTCTGCTCGCACTGGTTTCGCAGCGTCGCCGGCTCCTCGACTACCTGAAGCGGAAGGACGAAACCCGCTATCAGGCGATCATCGAGAAGCTCGGCCTGCGCCGCTAGACAGAAACGACCGGCGGGTTTCGGAGACGAAGCCCGCCGGTCGCGCATAAAGCTTGAGGGACGCCGTCAGGCGTCCGACCGGGCCGGCGCTCGTGGGGAGCTCCGGAACCGCCCATGGGCAGGTCATGGGGCAGGATTGCAGGAGGCCCGGCGCGCATTGGCGCCGTCGGATGGCTGGACCTCCCGTTGTCTTGCCCATGGCTCGTCCGCAACGCAGCCGGGGGAGGAGCGCGTGCCGCGGAAGGCGGCGCGCCCTTTCTCCGCATTCAAGGACAAGGCATGTTCAACTATCACAAAGTGCAGATCGAATGGGGCGGCCGCCCCCTGACCCTCGAGACCGGCAAGATCGCCCGCCAGGCCGACGGCGCCGTGCTGGCCACCTATGGCGAGACCGTAGTGCTCGCCACCGTGGTCTCCATGAAGGAACCCAAGCCCGGCCAGGACTTCTTCCCGCTGACCGTCAACTACCAGGAAAAGACCTATGCCGCCGGCAAGATCCCGGGCGGCTACTTCAAGCGCGAAGGCCGTCCGAGCGAAAAGGAAACGCTGGTTTCGCGCCTGATCGACCGTCCGATCCGCCCGCTCTTCCCCGCCGGCTACAAGAACGACACCCAGGTCATCGTCACCGTCATGCAGCATGACCTGGAGAACGATCCGGACGTGCTCTCCATGGTGGCGGCTTCCGCCGCGCTGACGCTGTCCGGCGTGCCCTTCATGGGCCCGGTTGGCGGCGCGCGGGTCGGCTATATCAACGGCGAGTACAAGCTGAACCCGCATATCGACGAGATGCCGGAGTCGAAGCTCGACCTGGTCGTCGCCGGCACCGCCGACGCCGTGCTCATGGTGGAGTCCGAGGCTCGCGAGCTGGACGAGGAGACCATGCTCGGTGCCGTGATGTTCGGTCATCGTGGCTTCCAGCCGGTCATCGACGCCATCATCAAGCTGGCCGAGGTCGCTGCCAAGGAACCGCGTGATTTCCAGCCGGACGATCTTTCGGGCCTCGAGAAGGAGATGCTGGGCGTCGTCGGCGACGAGCTGAGCAGCGCCTACAAGATCGTCGACAAGCAGAAGCGCTACGCCGCCGTCGATGCGGTGAAGGCCAAGGTCAAGGCTGCCTTCGCCCCGGTTGGCGATGAGCCGGCCAAGTATGCCGCCGACAAGGTCGGCTCGGTGTTCAAGGAACTTCAGGCCAAGATCGTCCGCTGGAACATCCTCGACACCGGCAGCCGCATCGACGGCCGCGACCTCAAGACCGTCCGCGCGATCGTGTCGGAGGTCGGTGTCCTGCCGCGCACCCACGGCTCGGCGCTGTTCACCCGCGGCGAGACGCAGGCGATCGTCGTCGCCACGCTCGGCACCGGCGAGGACGAGCAGTATGTCGACGCGCTGACCGGCATGTACAAGGAGACCTTCCTCCTTCACTACAACTTCCCGCCCTTCTCCGTCGGCGAGACCGGCCGCATGGGCTCGCCCGGCCGCCGCGAAATCGGCCACGGCAAGCTCGCTTGGCGCGCCATCCATCCGATGCTGCCCGCTCCCGAGGCTTTCCCCTACACGCTGCGCGTCGTCTCCGAGATCACCGAGTCGAACGGCTCGTCCTCGATGGCACCAGTGTGCGGATCCTCGCTCGCCATGATGGACGCCGGCATCGCCTGGCGGCGGCCGGTCGCCG
>JAEUMA010000714.1 GCA_016793565.1 Rhizobiaceae bacterium | reverse complement strand
CGGAAAAGCAGCGATCGACGGCCGCGTCTACATCGGACGGCCGAGCAAGTGGGGAAACCCGTTCGTCATCGGCCACGACGGCACGCGCGACGAGGTCATCGCGAAATATCGCGCTTGGATCGTATCGCAACCCGAGCTCATGAATGCGCTGGACGAACTGCGCGGCCACGATCTCGTCTGCTGGTGCGCGCCGCTGGCATGCCATGGCGACGTCCTCGTCGAGCTCGCAAATCCAGGACGTGGCGGATCGCTCAGCCAGGGAGCCATGTCATGATCATGTTTACGCAGGGCGATCTCTTCGCAGCGCCGGCCGACATCCGCGTCAATCCGGTCAACTGCGTCGGCGTCATGGGTGCCGGCCTCGCGCTCGCCTTCAGGCAGCGCCACCCAGCCATGTTCAGGGCCTATCGGCAGGCATGCGCGGCCGGGGAAGTCCGGCCCGGTCGCCTCCACATATGGCGCCCGCCGTGGGTCATCAACCTTCCCACAAAGCGCCATTGGCGCGATCCCTCGCGCCTCGATGACGTCGCCGCCGGGCTCGATGCGCTGCGCGAATACCTGACGCCGCTCGGGCCGCTGACCGTGGCGCTGCCGGCGCTCGGCTGCGGGCGCGGCGGCCTCGACTGGCCCCGCGTGCGCGATCTCGTCGAGGCGAAGCTCAACGGTCTGCCCGCGATTGTCCACGTCTACGCGCCACCAGCGTCGTAGGGCGTGTAATAGCAAACGGGGGTCTGCTCAGATCGTCCCATTGTGCCGTGGCGATCCGAAGGCCTCAAGGACGAGCGGTGCCCCCAATTTTCAGCCGCCGCCCCAAGGGCGGCGTCAGAAAATCGGCTCCCCCGCTCGCCGCCGCCGGCGGTCGCTGCGCGATCCTTGACCCCTCCGGCCCGCCACGGCCGCCGGCGTCGTCCTTCACAAACATCAAGGAGATGACGATGTCGATCGATCAACACATTGAAGAGCTACGGGCCGAGCTGCGGAACGCAGTCTATCCCGACGAGCGGCGCTGGATCGAGGAGGAGCTGGTGATGGCGCTGGCCGAACGCGAGGCAATCTGGGCCGAGCAGGAAGGCCTCGCCAGCAGCGAGCCGCCCTTCTAGGGCGGCATCGCGCCTTGGACGCGCCCGGCGGCCTCAGCCGTTGAGCGCGTCCTTCACGGCCTTTGCCGGCGCGAAGGCCAGCTTCTTCGACGCCGCGATCTTGATCGTTCCACCGGTGGCCGGATTGCGGCCCTCGCGCGCCGGCGTCGCCTTCACCTTGAACTTGCCGAAGCCCGGAATGTTCGTCTCGGCCCCGCTCGCGGCCGCGGCCGCGATCTCCTTGAAGACGTTGTCGACGATGGTCTTGGCCTGCGCCTTGGTCAGGTTCTGCGTTTCAGCAATCTTGTCGGCAATCTCGGTCGCTGTCGTCATGTCGGGAGGTCTCCTCTCGGGTGGATCAATCCCCTCTATGGCAACGAATTCGCTGTAACGGTAGGGACGGCGCTCGCACGACGGCGCGCATCCACTGAAAAGCGAGGGATTCGGCGCGTTTCTCCGCGCCGCGCCGAGGTCAAGCAAGCGCGCTGTCGCGATATCCCTTGCGGCGCTTGGCGCGTTCGAGGCGCATGGAGGCGTTGGCTGCGTCCCCGTCGCTGTCAAACGTCTCCATCATCGACCGGCCGTTGCTGCCGATCCTGCCCCAGTTGCGCATGACGGAGGCACCGCCGAACAGGGTCGGCTGGATGGCGAGCACATAGAAGCGCCGCATGTTTCGCGACGGGTCGATGCGACGAAGATGAACCGGGCCTGTTTCGTCGTGCTCCATGACGGGAATCTCGCTTCCTTCAGAAGCGGCGTCCAACGACATCGCTGAATCAATGCGGTCCGACCGATTCATGTTCGTGATGAATCGACGTCATCGTCCGACGCATGGTTGGGATGACGTTCGGAAGAAGGGCTTGGGCGAGGTCCCTTCGGGACACGGCTCTACTCGCGCCCAGGGGCGCTCACCGAACCCGCTGCGCGGTTTCGGCCCATGCGGGTGACGAACCTCTCGCGGCGCTCGGTCGCCGGCGCTGATCCGGGACCGATGACGCGCGGGGAGGGCGCAGGGCCGGCTGGTCGCCGGACATGGACCGCGCCCTGCGGGCGCGGGGCTCTTCTTCTGACATCCGATCATACGCCAGCCCATCGCGCCTCAAGGACGAGCGGTTCCCCCAATTTTCAGCCGCCGCCCGAAAATGGCGTCGTCGGAAAATCGGCTCCCCCGCTCGCCGCCTCTGGCGGTCGCTGCGCGATCCCTGACCCGATGCGCGACTTGCCCGCTGCCGATCTCCGTCATCGCAATGAAAGGAGATCAGCATGACAAACTTCCTCACCGCCTATCTCGTGGATGTCGAGCGCCGGACGATCCGTGCCGTCACGATCGATCCGAGGAACAGCCTCGCGGAAATCCGCCGGCACATCGGATGTGAGCTTATCGACATGGTGCGCATCGACAGGTCGCATTGCATCATCAAGGACGACAATGGCCTGACCGATGAGCTGACCTGCTTCACCGAACTGAAGGACTACGCCAGCCCGCTCGCGGGCAACCTGCTCATCGTCGGCAATGACGCCGCCGGCGAGACGGTTTCGGCGAGCCTTCCAATCGAGGACTTCGCCGCAATACTAACGATCCGGTATCCGGTCCTCTCGCCGGAGTTCGAGGTTATCAACGGACCGAACGTCTTCGGGAGCCGCGTCGCCGGGTTCACGGTCAAGCTCATGTGCGTTGCGCGTACCGTCATCGCGACGGTTTGACGGCGCATTGCCGGGCCCGCTCCGCGGGTCCGGCTTTCACGGGTCTCACGGCGATGGCAAGTCAGGCATATCCCCATCGGCGACCCGCCACGTCCATGCATGCATCTCCGGCCGGCTCGCTATCATGTCCTGCAAGGAATCCTCGAACTTCTCGTCTGCTGACGCCGGAACGACGAATAGCGCGACCGGATTCTTCCTGTATTGAAGCAATGCATTCGCGATAGGTCGGTCAGCTTGCAGGTCGTAGCGCAATTCCTTAACACTTTTCTCGCGAAGCCGGGCGAGGGCGTCGATCAGCTTCTTTTCTGAAACCGTCTCGTACGGAATCCAATTCTCGGACACCACCATCACCGCAATCTCCTCGACGATGGAGAGGCCAGCCGCGTTCAACCCGAACGTCGAGACCGCAATCAAATGGGAGGATGGGTCCGCTCCCCACAGTGAGAGCTCGCTTTCGAACCGCGCCTGCAGGCGCCGATAGAGCGCGTCGTCGATCATGAAGGGGAAGCCGGGCATGTGTTTGATGACGAGCCGTTGGCCCACCCGTGCCGGCGCTACCTCCTTCACCTCGCCGATCAGCACGAGCAATCTACGCGGGCCATTCTTGGGTACCACCGCCGCTGCAAGCGCCGCGTTTCGACGCTGTTCGATCGCATCCTTGTTTTCCGCGCGAAACGGCTCGGGCACGAACAGGATATCTGCGAGTGGTGCGCCCTTGGCGATCATCTGGTTGGCCGCCGCGAGAAGATGCCAGCGCACATTCCACCAATGGCGCTTGCCGGCCCATCTGGACGTCCAGACGGTCAGCTCGGCTTCGTGCCATAGATAATGGAGCAGGCCGCGAAGCGACAGCCTCCGGGGGTCTCCCGACACGCTCGAAGAACTATCCCGGCCTGGGACCGGGGCCGCCCGATTGCCTGTTTTCGCCAGGCTGAAGTCGAGCTTCAACGCCGCCTTTCCAGTCTGCTCGTCGAGCTGGATCGCGTTGCCCATAAGCGCGCCAAGACCCGACAGATCGAAGGGCGATTCATAGGAGTCACAGGACGGGTCGTGCGCACCGCCGCTCAGCGGCATGCGCTTGGTCACAAAGAGATCGCCGATCCGCGCGATGTACATCGCGCATCCCGGGTCACGGCACAGGCACAACGGCCGCTCCTTGCGCGCGTAAGCGGCGGCGAGCGCGGCCCGGAGCTCTGGCCCCTCATCAGCGTAGGTTTTGCCATCAATCAGGAGACGTCGCATCACCTCCACAGCTCCAGGTCGCGGCCGCATCAGACACTCATGCAACGCCTGCAAGGCCTTGGCGGCTGCCCCGGTCCGGCCGCTATTCCCGGTTCTGCGCGGACCCGGGCCTCATTCGCCGGCCCTGCTCTGGCCGCGCCGTGGCGCGGCGTCCGCGTCCGGAGCCAGTTCCTCTATCGTCATCAAGAGATGCTGGGCTGTCGACGCCGGCAGATCGAGCATGCGCAACATCAGCTTTAGTTTGACGTCGGCCTCCTGCTCACTTTCGCCGAACAGATGAGGGGCAGCCGCATACAGCGCCTCGATTGGCGAGAAATCGAGCAACTCGGCGAGATGAATCAAGCGCGCGACCCTGAGCTTGGCGCCTGCCCTTTCATGTCGTGCATAAATCTCCTGATGAAGGCCGACCATCATGCCGACCTGCTCGCGATTGAGATTCTGCGCATCGCGACGTTCGCGCAAATAGCGGCTCAGTTCCTCCTCGATTTCCAGAAGGCTGCGCACGCCGTTGAAGCCGGGCTTCCGCCAGATCGGCTTGTCGACCTCCGAGTCGTTTGTTTCGACAAGCCCGCGCCTGTCGATATATGTCTGGACGTCCTTGATGGCCATCTGCCCGGCTCGATTTGAATTCGCTTCCGCACCCGCCAAAAACGACGGGAAAATCCCTGATTTGGCTCCAAACCCCAAAAATCAGAGCCAAAACGACAGTGTTCCTAGCAGGGATTGGAGCACGACATCAACTCGACTCTTGGAGTAGGTCTGTGCGGACTGCAATTCCGATCAGAATCCGTTCGCGTCCAGATATTGTCGAATGGCCTTCTCCATGAGGGCCTGCATGGACGTTTCCATGTGGAAGGAAGCCAGCTTCAGCCGCCGCTTCATGTCGCGATCCAGATTGACATTCACGAAGTGACTTGCACCTTTCATTCGCGCCCGTTTCATTTGCCGCAGCGCCTTGCTCGCCTCGCTGGATGCCGCGCCTTTCCCCGTGTCTTCTGTCGCTGCCGGTGCTGGCGCACCCTGCGGCGCAGCGAGGCTTGCATCCCCGGCGTGATCCAGGGCCAAACTTGCCGCTGGACGTTGACGGCGCGGAGCGGTGGCGAATTCGTCCAACGACAGGCTTTCTTTCCCGCTCATGCCGCGCGTCCCGTCGTTGCCCCGTTCATGAGCAGTTGGTCGACTTCAGCGACCAACGCCTGCGTCTCCCGCCGCGCCTTGGCGATCGCCTCCGTCACCTCCTGCATCTGAAGCGTGCCGATGCCGTTGTGGATGTCCTTATAGACATTGCGCTCGAACACCTCGGTTCGGAACAGGTAGGTCCCGACCGTGTCCTCGATGATCGGCCTGATCTTTCGGTAGAGTTCCGTGTGCCTCACCGTCACCGTGATCCGGGTGCGCAGCACGCCATGCCGGCAGCTCTTTCCCAGCGCCTCGTTGACCCGCAGCACATTCTCGAAACTGTCGATGGCGCCGAGCACTTCGCGTTTTGACGGCTGAATCGGCGAGATCACCAGATCGGCCGCCGCGATCACGGGATCCACAATCGAGGTGTCCTCGCCGGGCGTGTCGATCAAGAGATGATCGAATACACCGGCGTTGTCCGCCATCCAGCGCTCCAGCCCTCTTGCCGTCTTGTGGCTATTAACCTCGATGCCCTCGGGCTGGGCGTCCTTCTCCTGGCAATCCGACCACCACTTCATCAGGTTGTTGCGTGCGTCCATGTCGATCATGGCGACCCGTCCGCCGCGCAAGGCATATTCACCGGCGATGTTCATCAGCGCGGTGGTCTTGCCAGCACCACCTTTGCCATTGATGGCGGCGATCACGACGGTCATCGGCTGCACTCCCATGAAAATGTGTTTCTACTCACACATGAATCCATTTCCGTGTGGACGTGGGGTCACATGGATATAGAAGCACACAAACATGGAAAAAAACAATCATATTGATATGTAAAATCGGTTTTTTAGCGCTCTGATGGGATAAATCAATATTATTTTTGTTGGCAGGATACGGAAAAATGTGATACATTTTTCCTGACGATCGAGGGACAGGCCCTCGATCCGCGGCCTGCGGCCGCAACCACCACGATCAGAGGCGTGATTGGCGATGGCTCGCAGCATGTCCGAAGCGGCGAAACGGAAGGATAGGGTGGCACATATCCGCTTCTCGCCTGCCGAGTACGATGCGCTGGAGGTGGCCGCGAGCGCAGCGGGGATGACCGTTTCCGCGTTTGTCCGATCGCTCGCCATGGAAGGCGCCGGCGTGCGGCCGTTCCTCGGGGAAGGGGATCGCCTGGTGCTTGACCTGCTCGCCGACGGCATGCGTGCGATCGGCGGCAACCTCAACCAGATTGCCAGGGCCATTAACACCGGCACGGTGCCTATCGCGGGCGATATCACAGGCCATATCAAGGACGCGCACAGCGTTGCGAC
>JAEUMA010000027.1 GCA_016793565.1 Rhizobiaceae bacterium | reverse complement strand
CAGGTAGGCTCCCGCTGCAATGGTTGCAGGAAGCATGTTTTTCCCCTCGATGTGCAAGTTTGATGCAATCGGGAGAATAGGACTGACCTAAGGGAAATGCAACTAAAGGTTACTTTTTGATTCGCGCCTGAGTTGCTGCCGTGAGTGGCCAAAAAGAAAAGCCCGCCGCGCTGGACGCGGCGGGCTCCGGATTGTTAGTCCCTATGAGCGCTATCAGGCGGCGATCACCTGGCGCGGCTCGTCCATCTCGTAGCCAAGCGCCTCGGCCACGGCGCGGTTAGTGACGCGGCCGCGATGCACGTTGAGGCCGTTGCGCAGGTGCGGATCGTCCGCAAGCGCCTTGATGCCCTTGTCGGCGAGCTGAAGGCCATAGTGAAGGGTGGCGTTGTTCAGCGCGTGGGCGGACGTCACCGGCACGGCACCGGGCATGTTGGCCACGCAGTAGTGGATCACGCCGTCGACTTCGTAGGTCGGGTCCGCGTGCGTGGTGGCGTGCGAGGTTTCGAAACAGCCGCCCTGATCGATGGCCACGTCGACCAGCACCGAGCCCTTCTTCATGCCTGACAGCATCTCGCGCGACACGAGCTTCGGCGCGGCTGCACCCGGGATCAGCACGGCGCCGACCACGACGTCGGCGGAGAAGCATTCTTCCTCCAGAGCCTCGACGGTGGAATAGCGCGTGTGCACGCGGCCGTTGAAGATGTCGTCCAGCTGGCGCAGGCGCGGGATCGAACGGTCGATGATGCTAACGTCGGCGCCGAGGCCGGCGGCCATCTTCGCGGCGTTGAGGCCGACGACGCCGCCGCCGATCACCGCGACCTTGCCGGGAAGAACACCAGGCACGCCGCCGAGCAGCACGCCGCGCCCGCCATTGGCCTTCTGCAGCGCGGTCGCGCCGGCCTGGATCGCGAGCCGGCCTGCAACCTCGGACATCGGTGCCAGCAGCGGCAGTCCGCCGCGCTCGTCGGTCACGGTCTCGTAAGCGACCGCGGTGACGCCCGAGGCGAGCAGGCCCTTGGTTTGCTCCGGATCCGGAGCGAGGTGGAGGTAGGTGTAGAGGATCTGGCCTTCGCGGAGCTGAACCCATTCCTGGGGCTGCGGCTCCTTCACCTTGACGATCATGTCCGACTTTTCGAACACCTCGGCGGCCGTCTTGGCAATCCTGGCGCCGGCCGAACGGTAGGCATTGTCGTCGGCGCCGATCCCTGCGCCCGCGCCCGTCTCCACGAGAACGTCGTGGCCGTGCGCGACGTATTCCCGGACGGAGCCGGGAGTGAGACCGACGCGATATTCATGGTTCTTGATTTCTTTCGGGCAGCCGACGCGCATGCGTTTCTCCGTTGAACCGTTCCCCTGGATTCTCGCATCAGATCACGGATGTCGGCGAATGTGTTTGCGAAGGCGGTTGTCATTGCACGCCGATGCGAATATTTCTTGCGCTAGAACACTTGGAATGCGCAGGATCTTCGATGAATGGCGCTGGACAGGATTGATATCGCTATTTTGGACACGCTCCAGAAGGATGGCAGAATCTCCAACGCCGCCTTGGCGGAGAAGGTCGGGCTGTCGCAGTCGGCCTGTTCGCGCCGTCTCGACAATCTCGAAAGGGGCGGTGTGATACGGGGATATCATGCGCAGCTTTCGAACGGCGCGCTCGGGCATACTATGACGGCGATCGTTCACATATCGCTATCGGGCCAGTTCGAGCGGTCGCTCTCGGAATTCGAGGCGGCGGTGAAGCGCTGCCCCAACGTCCTGTCGTGCCATCTGATGTCGGGCGAATACGACTATATCCTGCGCATTGCCGCCAAGGATCTGGCCGACTACGAGCGCATCCACAAGGAATGGCTGTCTGCCATGCCGCATGTGACGAAGATCAACTCGTCCTTCGCGCTGCGCGAGGTGGTCGACCGCACGGCGCTCGGCCTGAAGCCGGAGATTGCCTGACGACTGGACTCCTTTGCCCGATCGAAGGACAATGACGCCACGGGGTGGTCTGCGTTTGCCTGCGAGGAGAGCAAGATGTTCCACCAGCCGACGATCGTTTCACGCCGCGGATTTCTGGCGGGTGTCGCCGCTACCGGCGCGTTTATCGCGCTGCACCCTTTCTCGGCGCGAGCGCAGGCAGGCGAGGCCCACTTGCGCATCATGGAGACAACCGATCTCCATGTGAACCTGCTTCCCTACGACTATTACGCCGACAAGCCCAACGACACGATGGGTCTGGCGCGCACCGCCGCGCTGATCGACGCCGTGCGCAAGGAGGCGACCAACGCCCTGCTGCTCGACAATGGCGATCTGCTGCAGGGCAGTCCCATGGGTGACTACGTCGCCTACGAAAGGGGAATGAAGGACGGCGATGTCCATCCCATCATCAAGGGCATGAACGTGCTCGAATACGGGTGCTCGACGCTGGGCAACCACGAATTCAACTACGGCCTGTCCTTCATGGACAAGGTGTTGGCCGGAGCGAACTTTCCCTTCGTCTCCGCCAATCTCGTGCGCGGAACGCAACTTGCTGCAAACCCGCGCGATGACAAGCTCTATCTGAAGCCGTATGTCATCCTCGACCGGACGGTAACCGACGGCGCCGGCCAGTCGCATCCGATCAGGGTCGGCGTGATTGGCTTCGTGCCGCCGCAGATCATGGTCTGGGACGCCAAGAACCTCACCGGCAACGTGGTCACACGGGATATCATCGAGGCCGCCAAGGCCTGGGTTCCGCAGATGCGGGAAGAGGGCGCCGACATCGTGGTGGCGCTGTCGCATTCCGGTATCGACGTGAAGCAGACGGAACTGATGGAGAATGCCTCCTTCTTCCTGGCAGGGGTTGACGGCGTGGATGTGGTGTTCACGGGGCACCAGCACCTCGTCTTTCCCGGAAAGAAGGATTTTCAGGGCCTCGACGGGGTCGACACGCAGAAGGGAACGCTGCAGGGCAAGCCAGCCGTGATGGCGGGGTTCTGGGGTTCGCACATGGGTCTCGTAGACCTTTTGCTGACGCGCGACGGGGGTGGCTGGAAGATTATCTCCTCGACCTCCGAGGCGCGGCCGATCTTCGAACGCGTAGACAACAAGAACAAGCCGACGGTCACCGACGACCAGCGCATCGCCGGCGCGGTCCAAACAGACCACGAAGCCACGCTCGACTATGTGCGGCGACCCGTCGGCAAGACCTCGGCGCCGCTTTATTCCTACTTCGCGCTGGTGGCCGACGATCCGTCGGTGCAGATCGTGAGCCAAGCCCAGACCTGGTATGTCAGTGACATG
>JAEUMA010000711.1 GCA_016793565.1 Rhizobiaceae bacterium | reverse complement strand
GTGGTGCATGTAGCCGATCGAGTAGATGTGCACGAGCGACGACACGGTGTTGACGACGACCAGCATCACCACCGTCAGCGTGTCGATGCGGAAGGCCCAGGCAGCGTCCAGCCCGCCGGATTGAATCCAGCGCAGCACTGGCACCGTAAACACCTCGCCGTCGCCAAAGGCCACGCTGAAGAAGGCGACCCACGACAGCGCGGCGGCGATCACCATGAAGCCAGAGGTAATGTATTCGGAAGCCTTGGCGCCCAGCGAGTTGCCGAACAGGCCGACGATGAGGAAGCCCAGAAGGGGAAGGAAGACGATGGCCTGGTACATTCCCCTCAGCCCTTCATCACGTTGACGTCTTCGACCGCGATCGAACCGCGGTTGCGGAAGAAGACGACCAGAATGGCAAGTCCGATGGCGGCCTCGGCGGCGGCGACCGTCAGCACGAACAGCGCGAACACCTGGCCGACGAGATCGCCGAGCGCGGCCGAGAAGGCGACGAAATTCAGGTTCACCGACAGCAGGATCAGTTCGACCGACATCAGGATGACGATGACGTTCTTGCGGTTCAGGAAGATGCCGAACACGCCGAGCGTGAACAGGATCGCCGATACGGTGAGGAAGTGCTGGATGCCGACTTGCATGATCAGATGCCCTTGCCCGTCTCGACCTTCTTGATCTCGATCGCGGTGGCCGGAACGCGCGCGACCTGCGCGGAGATCGACTGCCGCTTGACGCCCTCCTTGTGGCGCAGCGTCAGCACGATCGCTCCGATCATGGCGACCAACAGGACCAGGCCGGCGATCTGGAAGAAGTAGACGTAGTCCGTATAGAGGATGTCGCCGAGCGCGGCGGTGTTCTGCTGCGTCGACAGGTCCGGCATCGGCCGCGACACCGTCGAGGCCAGTTGCGGCACAAACGCGTAGCCGCCCAGCACGATGATCAGCTCGGCCGCGAGCACCAGCCCGACGAGCGCGCCTACCGGCGCATATTGCAGGGCGCCCTGCTTCAGCTCCGCGAAGTCGACGTCCAGCATCATCACGACGAACAGGAACAGCACCGCGACGGCGCCGACATAGACGACGAGCAGGATCATCGCCAGGAACTCGGCGCCCGCCAGCAGGAAAAGGCCGGCCGCATTGACGAAGGTCAGGATGAGGAACAGCACCGAATGCACGGGATTGCGCGCCGCGATCACCATGAAGGCAGACGCGACAGCCACGAAGGCGAAGAGGTAGAAAAAGGCCGCCTCTATTCCGTTCAGCATGGGTTCCCCCGGTTTGGCTACGGCTCGCGCGAACCGCGCCTTCCGAATTCTGGGCCCGGACCGTCACCCTTGGTCCAGGCCGCGTGTTCCTTAGACGAGGCCTTCCGGCCCGTCCACGTGTCCGATGTCAGCGATAAGGCGCGTCGATGCCGATGTTGCGCGCGATCTCGCGCTCCCACCGGTCGCCATTCGCCAGCAGCTTGTCCTTGTCGTAGTAGAGTTCCTCGCGCGTCTCCGTCGCGAACTCGAAGTTGGGACCCTCCACGATCGCGTCGACGGGACAGGCCTCTTGGCAGAAGCCGCAATAGATGCACTTCACCATGTCGATGTCGTAGCGCACCGTGCGGCGGGTGCCGTCGTTGCGGCGCGGGCCGGCCTCGATGGTGATCGCCTGGGCCGGACAGATCGCCTCGCAAAGCTTGCAGGCGATGCAGCGTTCCTCGCCGTTGGGATAGCGGCGCAGCGCATGCTCGCCGCGGAAACGCGCCGACACCGGGCCCTTCTCGTGGGGGTAGTTCAGCGTCGCCTTGGGCGCGAAGAACTGGCGCATCGACAGGAAGAAGGCGCCGACGAATTCCTTGAGAAGCAGCGACTTGGCGGCCTGGGCTAGCGCTGACATCGGTTCATTCTCCAGCAAAGAGCGGGCCGACGAACCAGCCCACGATCGGCAGCAGCACGAACTGGCTGAGGCCGGTGATGTTGAGCACGCGCTTGGTCTCGGGAAGGTCGACCCTGGTCGCCAAAAGCCGCAGCAGCGCGAAATCCGCCGCTGCGATCACCAGTCCTACCAGCGCGCCGATGAGGGAGGGGTTCATCAGGCCATCCCCGTGATCTTCAGGAAGGCCGCGACGATCACCACCATGGCCAGCGAAATGGGCAGGAAGACCTTCCAGCCGAGCCGCATCAGCTGGTCGTAGCGGTAGCGCGGCACGAAGGCCTTCACCATGGCGAACATGAAGAAGACGGCGCAGACCTTCAGCACGAACCAGATGACGCCGGGCACCCATGTGAAGGGCGCGAAGTCGAACGGCGGCAGCCAACCTCCAAGAAACAGGATCGTGGTCAGCGCGCACATCAGCACGATCGCCACATACTCGCCGAGGAAGAACAGCAGGAAGGGCGTCGACGAATATTCGATCATGTGGCCGGCGACGAGTTCCGACTCGGCTTCCACCAGGTCGAAGGGTGGGCGGTTCGTCTCGGCCAGCGCCGAGATGAAGAAGATGACGAACATCGGGAACAGTGCCAGCCAGTACCAGTCCAGGAAGGTGTTCGGCAGGCCGAGGCGCGTACCGAGGCCGTCCTGCTGCGACAGCACGATGTCGGACAGATTCAGCGAGCCCACGCACAGAAGTACGGTGACGATGACGAAGCCGATGGACACCTCGTAGGAGACCATCTGCGCGGCCGAGCGCAGCGCGCCGAGGAACGGGTATTTCGAGTTCGACGCCCAGCCGCCCATGATGACGCCGTAGACCTCTAGCGAGGAGATGGCGAAGACGTAGAGGATGCCGACATTGATGTTGGCTACCGCCCAGCCTTGGTCGACCGGGATGACAGCCCATGCCGACATGGCCAGCACGGCCGAAATCACCGGCGCCAGGAGGAAGACGCCCTTGTTTGCGCCGGACGGGATGATCGGCTCCTTGACGACGAATTTCAGCAGATCGGCAAAGGCCTGCAGCGTGCCCCACGGTCCGACGACGTTGGGGCCGCGGCGAAGCTGCACGGCCGCCCAGATCTTGCGGTCGGCATAGAGCAGGTAGGCTACCACGATCAGCAGGACGACGAGCAGCACCACCGACTTCAGAAGAATGATCAGCGCCGGCAGCACGTAGATGGAGAAGAATGTTTCCATGGTCGCCCTACTCGGCCGCCTGCTTGAAGCCGCGGCTGGCCAGGGCGGAGCATTCCGCCATGACCGCAGAAGCGCGGGCTATCGGATTGGTCAGGTAGAAGTCGGACACCGGCGAGCCGAATACGCCCTTGCCGAGCGCGCCGTCATGCCGGGCCGCGTTTTCCACGCCCGCAACATCCCCCGCGGCGATTTCGTCGATCTCCGCCAGATGCGGATATTCGCCGAAAAGTTTGGCGCGCAGCTGGTGCAGCGAATCGAAGGGCAGCTTCTTGCCGAGCGCTTCCGACAGCGCCCGCAGGATAGCCCAGTCCTCGCGCGCATCGCCCGGTGCGAAGCCGGCGCGATTGGTGCGCTGCACGCGGCCCTCGGTGTTGACGTAGGTCGCCGACTTCTCGGTGTAGGCAGCCGCCGGCAGGATGACGTTGGCGCGGTGCGCGCCGGCATCGCCGTGGGTGCCGATATAGACGACGAACGAGCCGCCGCTCGCCGTAAGGTCGAGTTCGTCTGCGCCGAGGAGGAACAGCACCTCGGCGGAGCCGAGCATCTGCGCTGCCGCCTTGCCGCCCTCACCCGGCACGAAGCCGATGTCGAGGCCGCCTACGCGTGCGGCGGCATTATGCAGCACGGCAAAGCCGTTCCATTCCTCCGAAACGGCACCCACAGCCTGCGCCAGCCTCGCGGCGTGCGCCAGCACGGCAGCGCCGTCCGGCCTCGCCAGAGCGCCCTGCCCGACGATGATCAGCGGCTTCTTGGCGTTCTGCAGCGTCGCATAGAATGAGCCGTTGCCTTCTGCGAGGTCCTTCAGGGTCTCGGTGCCGGCGCCGATCTGCTGGTAGCCGTAGCGCAGGTCGCCGACGTCGCCGATCACGCCGACGGGCATGTTGCCGGACCGCCAGCGCTTGCGGATCCGCGCGTTCAGAACCGACGCCTCGAAGCGCGGATTGGCGCCGATGATGAGCAGCGCGTCGGCCTGCTCGATACCCTCGATCGTCGGGTTGAAGATGTAGCTTGCCCGGCCTAGCGACGGGTCGAGCACGGCGCCGTCCTGGCGACAGTCGATGTTCGGCGAGCCGAGCGACTGCATCAAAAGCTTCAGCGCATACATTTCCTCGACGCCGGCGAGGTCGCCGGCAATGGCGCCGATCGCATCCGGCTTCGCCTTGGCCACCACCTCGCGGATCGCGGCGAAGGCGTCCGGCCAGCTCACCGGCACAAGTCGCCCTTCCCGGCGAACATAGGGCCTGTCGAGGCGCTGCGAGCGCAGGCCGTCCCAGATGAAGCGGGTCTTGTCGGAGATCCACTCCTCGTTCACCTGCTCGTTGACGCGCGGAAGGATGCGCATCACCTCACGTCCGCGCGTGTCTACGCGGATCGCAGAGCCGACCGCGTCCATCACGTCGATGGACTCCGTCTTCGACAGCTCCCACGGGCGGGCCTGGAAAGCATAGGGCTTCGAGGTCAGCGCGCCGACGGGGCAAAGGTCGATGACGTTGCCCTGCAACTCCGACGTCATCGCCTGTTCGAGATAGGTCGTGATCTCGGCGTCTTCGCCGCGCCCAATCAGGCCGAGCTCCGAGATTCCAGCGACTTCGGTGGTGAACCTCACACAGCGCGTGCAGTGGATGCAGCGCGTCATGATCGTCTTCACCAGCGGGCCGATATATTTGTCCTCAACGGCGCGCTTGCTTTCGTGGTAACGCGAAGCGTCGACGCCGAAGGCCATCGCCTGGTCCTGCAGGTCGCATTCGCCGCCCTGGTCGCAGATCGGGCAGTCGAGCGGGTGGTTGATCAGCAGGAACTCCATCACGCCTTCGCGGGCCTTCTTGACCATCGGCGTGTTGGTGAACATTTCCGGCAGTTCGCCATTCGGGCCGGGGCGCAGGTCACGCACGCCCATGGCGCAGGAAGCCTGCGGCTTGGGCGGACCGCCCTTCACCTCGACAAGGCACATGCGGCAGTTGCCGGCGATCGACAGCCGCTCGTGAAAGCAGAAACGCGGAACCTCGGCACCCGCCTCCTCCGCCGCCTGCAGCAGCGTATAGTGGTCGGGTACCTCGATCTCTTTCCCGTCGACCTTGAGCTTAGCCATCAGTTGCCCCCGACGGATTTCGCCGTCTCGTATGCCTCGAACAGATCACGGACGGCGACGCCATTGATCGTCATGCCCGCCACCTGCGCGTCCTCGATCTTCACGTTGCTCATGTTCACATTCGAGAACAGAGCGCCCGAAACGTTTGCGTCGGCGACGCGCGCATTGCTGAGCAGCACCTGCTCGAACGCCGCGGCCGCCAGATTGACGTTGCGGAAATGCGTGTTCGACAGGTTGACGTCGTCGAACCGCGAATTCGCCACCGAGGCGTTCTTCACATCCAGCACGTCGCGCTTGTCGTGGATTTCCATCGTTCCGCTCATGCGTCCCGACCCGTCGCGATCTTTGCGCCGCCGATCAGCGCCGCCGCCTGCGCGATCCAGCCGTCACGCTCGATCCGGCCCTTGAAG
>JAEUMA010000020.1 GCA_016793565.1 Rhizobiaceae bacterium | reverse complement strand
GAACTCGATGACGTGGACCCGCCGGCGCGCGATCGCGTCTGGCGTGTTCAGCCTGGTGCCGAAGATCGCCGAAAGGGTCGGGTTGTTGGAAAAGAAGAAATAGGAGATGCCGGCGATCGAGATGTAGACGTTGATCGGGTCCATGTCGTCGCGGAACAGCCCCTCGGCGGCGCCGCGCTCCAGCGTCTGGCGCAGCAGTTCCACCAGCGGCCAGTGCATCTCCGTCAGTTCGTCGGAGCGGGCCGCGTGCGGGGCGCCCTGCGCATTCTCGTCGTTGACCAGCCGGATGAACTCCGGATGCGCGACCAGATAGTCGAACGAGTAGCCGACCAGCGTGCGCATCGCCTCCAGCGGCGGCAGGTCGCCCAGGTGCAGGGCCTTCTCCTTCTCGCGAATCTCGGAATAGACCGCCTCCAGCGCGGCCCGGTAGAGGTCGTCCTTGTTACCGAAATGGTGGTAGAGAAGCTGTTTGTTGACGCCGGCGCGGCTGGCGATCTCGTCGACGCGCGCGCCGGCGAAACCCTTGTCGGCGAACTCGCGGATGGCGGTCGACAGCAGTGCCGCGCGCGTCGCGGCGGCGTCGCGCTGCTTCGGCTTGCGCTCGCCCTGCCGGTCGCCCGCACTCTCGGCTGCGAGGCTATGCGGCGTGGCCATAGGCGCTCTCCTTTCCGGTGGTCCGCGAATCGCGGAGCGGGCACAGCCCCTGCTATAGCCCGATTCGTCCGATACTTCCGGCCGGCGTTACGGATCGATTGACCTTCACTTCGGACCTGTGATAACCAACTATTTAGTTACTTTTGGGACCGATTGCAAATGCGGCCTGCACGCGACATCGTTCCGTCCATCGGGCTGCAGCCGATCCACTGGGCGCTGCTGGCGCTGGTGATTGCCGGCACGGTGGGCGTGCCGCAGTTCCGCACGCTCGCCAACCTCACCAATATCCTGGAGCAGTCGGCCACGCTGGCAGTGCTCGCCATCGGCCAGTCCTTCGTCATCGCCGGCGGCATGATCGACCTCTCGGTCGGGCAGTTGGTCGGTCTGGTCACGGTCGTCGCCTGCATGGGGTTCGAGGCCTGGCCGGGCATGGGATGGGCTGTGGTGCTGCTCAGCCTCGCGCTCGCCGGCGGCGTCGGCCTCGTCAACGGCGAACTGATCAACCGCCTGCGCATGCCGCCGCTAATCCTCACCTTCGGCATGCTGTCCATCCTGCAGGGCTGCATCTTCCTGCTGACCGACCGCAGCGTCGGCACCGTCAGCCCGGCGATATCGTTTCTGGCGACCGGGCGTGTCGGCGGCGTTCCCGTTTCACTGCTGCTGGTGGCGGCGGTCGCGTTCGTGGCCTGGTTCGTGCTGGAGCGCTCGGTGTTCGGCTGGCACCTGCTGGCCATGGGCAACAGCGCCGAGTCCTCGCGCCGCGCCGGGCTCGACCTGCGACGGCTCACCCGCCTTGCCTATCTCGCCTCCGGCCTGTGCGCCGGCATCGCGGCCATGCTGGTGGCGGGTCGCCTCGGCACCGGCTTTCCCAATGCCGGCAACGGGCTGGAGCTCGACGCCATCGTCGCCGTGGTGCTGGGCGGCATGCCCCTGAAGGGCGGCAAAGTGTCGATCGCCGGCGTGCTGGGCGCGGTGCTTCTGCTTGGCGTGCTCAACAACCTGCTCAACCTCTATCAGGTGCCAGCCTTCACGCAGATCCTGATCAAGGGCTTGATCGTGATCGCCGCGATCCTCGCCGACCGGCCGGGCCGCCGGGCGCAGCCGGCATGAACGCGGCCACCGCCACCTTCAGCCTCTCGCGCATCCCCTCGCTGGACAAGGCCGCGGTGTGGATCGTGCTGGCGCTGCTGCTGGTGGTCGCCGGCCTTGCCTCGGACGCTTTCTTCAACGTGAAGTACCTCGCCAACCTGCTGCGGCAGGCGACGCCGATCGGCATCGTCGCGGTCGGCGTCACCTTCGTCATGCTTTTGCGCGGCGTAGACCTCTCGGTTGGCGCGATCGTGTCGATGAGCGCGGTAGCCTGCGCCCTGATCATGAACGGCAAGCCGGAGAATCTGGTGCCGGCTCTGTTGGCCACCGTCGCGCTCGGCGCGGTGATCGGCCTCGTCAACGGCCTGCTGATCGCCTACGGCCGCGTCTCCTCCTTCATCCTCACGCTGGGCAGTTCCATCGCCATCTATGGCCTTGTGCAGATGAGCACCGGCGGGACGGCCCGCGGCGTCGTCTCGCCCGGTTTCCGCGAAGTGATGAACAGCCGCGTCCTCGACAACATGCTGCCGGTGCTGGTGATCTGCCTGGCGGCCGCCGTCGCGGTCGGCCTGTTCCTGCAGTCGCGCACCCGTTTCGGCCGCCACGTCTACCTGATCGGCGCCAGCCCCGAGGCGGCGCGCCTGGCTGGCCTGCCGGTGCTGCGGGTGACCGTGGCCGCCTACGTCGTCTCGGGCCTGTTCGCCGCGCTCGGCGGCATCGCGCTGCTCGCCCGCACCGGCGTTTCCGGCACCAATCCCGGTGAAGGCATGGAGTTCGACGTGCTGGCTGCGGTTGTGCTCGGCGGCACCACCTTCGCGGGCGGGCGCGGCGGCGTCGGCGGCACATTTGCCGGCGTGCTGGTGCTGTTCATAGCGCTCAACCTCGCCAATGTGGCGGGGCTGCCCTTCGCCACGCAGTTGGCGATCAAGGGCTTTATCATCATCGCCGCCTCGGCGGCGCATTCCTGGCTCGGACGCCGCGGCAGCGGACGGACGGAAACATGATCCACCAAAGGGGAGAAAACCGATGAGACTCACAATGCCGGCCGCGCTCGCGGCCATGACGACGGCGGCGTTCCTGTCCCTGCCGGCTCACGCCGAGGACATGGACCTGACGAAGAAGGAAACCTACGATCAGATCATGACCTGGGCGGCCGAGCCGCTGGATACGTCGAAGTTCAAGAAAGACGGCGATCTCAAGATCGGCGTCTCCGCCGGCTATCTCAGCAATGCCTGGATCAACTTCACCGGCCAGTCGATCAAGTACGAGGCTTCGCTCCACCCCGAGATCAAGGAGCTGAAGATCACCGACGCCGGCTTCAACCCGACCAAGCAGGCCGCCGACATCGAGGACCTGCTCACCAGCGGCGTCGACGCCATCCTGTT
Source organism: Rhizobiaceae bacterium (assembly GCA_016793565.1). GTDB lineage: Bacteria > Pseudomonadota > Alphaproteobacteria > Rhizobiales > Rhizobiaceae > JAEUMA01. Next base: position 1,550 of record JAEUMA010000020.1, on the reverse strand, counting down.
CTGGCCGGTGGATGAGAAAGCCATTTTGCCGGCGCTGCAGAAGGCGCACGAGAAGGGCGTGGCGACCATCAACATCGGCTACAACTTCATGCGCGATCCGGCGGTGACGTCGAACGCCTATGTCAACCAGTGGGACTATTCCGAGCAGGTGGCGACGGAATTCGCCAAGTCGCTCGACGGCAAGGGCAAGGTCATCGCCATGCTGCCGATCGCCGGCTCGTCGGCCGCCGTGGTGCAGCTCGCCGTGCTGCAGGATGTGCTGAAGAACTATCCCGACATGGAACTGATCAGCACCGAATATGGTGACTGGGACCGCGCCAAGGCGAAGCAGCTGACGGAGAACCTTCTGCAGCGTTTCCCCGAGATCGACGGCGCCTTCTCGCCTGCCGGCCAGATGTCGATGGGCATCTACGAGGCTTTCGACGAGGCCGGCCGGCTCGACGAACTGACGCTGTCGCCCGGCGACGACTACAATGGTTGGACCAAGCTCGTCGCCAAGGAAGGCAAATGGGGGTCCGTCACCAGCGGCCTGGAAGTCGGACGCGAGGCCGTCAAGCAGGCGGTGAAGATCCTCAAGGGGGAACCCACCACCACGGCCGTCGTCGTCAAGACGCGCTACCTCAATCCGGAAGAGGCCGCGAAACTGAACGAGCCGGACCGTCCGGACGACTGGTTCAAGACCGACCTGCCGGCTGAGTTCCTGCCGCAGTAAGGCATCATGGCACGCCCCCTCACCCGGCCTCCGCTTCGTTCGGCCGAGTGAGGGGGCGGTCGTTGCCGACCTGGAGGACATTCGCGCGGCCGGCCAACATGCACCTGATCCATGCCCCTGCTTGAAACCCATGCGCTGACCCGCAAATTCCCGGGCGTGGTCGCACTCGACCATGTCGATTTTGCCGCCGAGGGCGGCGAGGTTCATGCCGTCTGCGGCGCCAACGGCGCCGGCAAGTCGACCCTGATGAACGTGCTGTCGGGCACGATCCCGCCGAGTTCCGGTTCCATCGCGATCGCAGGCGCCGCTGTTTCCCTTGATACGCCGGCGGCTGCCCGCGCGGCCGGCGTATCGATCGTCTACCAGGAATTCAGCTCCATCCCCGAGCTGACCGTGGCCGACAACGTCTTCCTCGGGCGCGAGTTTCGCGGCGCCTTCGGCCGCGTCGACCGCGCCCGCGCGCTCAACGAGACGTCGGCCCTGCTCGAACGCTACGGCATCGCGCTGGAGCCCGGACGGCTCGTGGGCGAGCTCGGCGTCGCCGACCGCCAACTGGTGGAACTCGCCCGCGCACTTTCCACGGACGCACGCATCCTCATTCTGGACGAGCCCACGGCGGTGCTATCGATCTCCGAGCAGGACAAGCTGTTCGCCGTCATCCGCGCACTGCGCGAGCGCGGCCTGCTGGTGCTCTACATCTCGCATCGCCTGGAGGAGATTTTTGCCATCGCCGATCGCGTCTCGGTGATGCGCGACGGCAGGCTGGTCGCCACCCGCGACAAGGCCTCGCTGACGCAGGCCGAGCTGGTGCGGCTGATGACAGGGCGGGAGGTCGCCG
>JAEUMA010000019.1 GCA_016793565.1 Rhizobiaceae bacterium | reverse complement strand
TCGTCGGCAGCACCTCCGTTTCCCTGGACGAAATGCTGCGCGGCCTCGCCTACGACAAGGACGGCGTGCGCTTCAATCTTGCGTCGGCGACGACCGCGAACGCATCGCCCACTCCGAACTCGGCACTCCTGCTCGAGCAATCGTCGGCTCAGGGTACGGCGGCACGGTCCGGCGAAGACAAACTGGCTTTGCTGACCAACCTGGCGCAGTTCATCGAGCGGGATGCCGACTATATCTCCGCCGACGCCAACGCCGAGCTAGCGCAGATAGTAGACAGGACCACCGAAAAGCAGCGGTTCGACGATCTGATGGGCCAGCTTGCTGTGACGCCGCAGTTGAAGGCGGCCGCGAAGTTCTACAAGGCGCGCTTCGCCGATCTCGCCACATGTCTTTCGGAACTCGATTCGGTCACCGGCGACAGTGTCTATCTGCAACAGCAACTGCATGCGAGCAGGGTTGCCCTGCGCGAATTGTTCATGGTCTCCTTGGCCGAGCACGGGCGAGCGCCGGACCGCATGATACCGGCGGCCGGCAGCCTGAACGACCGGCTCGGCGAACTGGCGAAAGCCGTCGTCAGACATGCCGATGCCATTCGTGGCGGCGTTCTCGCGGCCCGTGCATCGTCGCCTGCGTCGACCTCGGTGGACGACTCGCCGCCGCTTGCCAGTTGCGGAAAGCTTCCGACGGCCTACGCCGACGCGGAGGCCGTTCGAAACGAGGCGGTCGCCGCCGGCGGCTATGCGGACCGGCCCTATCTGGCAGTGGCCTACAGCGCCATGCTGCAGTTCGAGCAGCAGCCGTTGGCCGGGGTCGACGCGCTTTCGGATTGGCTTGGAGTCCAGGATCGCGCCGTCAAGGCCAGCAAATCCGTTCGCGAGAACACAATCGTCCGCCGGTGGTACGAGGTGCGGATACTCTCGACCCAGTATCTGCTGTTCCAGGATCTTTTCGAGCGGCAACCCGAACAGCCGGAAGTCATGCGCGACCGTTTCATATCGATCATGGAACGTCTGAAGGAAAGGATGGCCGAATCCAGCCTGATCAGGTCGCGAAACAACCATGTTTTCGAACCGCGCATGAAGCTGATACAGGCAGATTTCACCCGGGATGTCGACCTGGTCGCCGGCTGCGATTTCGACAGCCTGCAGGTGCAGGCCAATTTCAGCCTGCTGACGATCAAGCTCAACTTGGTCCAGGCGATGATCGGGCATTCCGCCTTGATGGAGCGCTTCGCGCCCGAAGCGCGCTCCGAGATCGCCGACGTGGTTGAAGCCAACATGGCTTGCGTGGAGCACCACTTCGGCAAGCCCCGCACGAACTTCTTCCGTGCGGAAGCGCTCATGACCTACGCCCGGCTGATTAGCGCCGAGGCAAAGGCAAGGCGCCCCATCAGCGCAGACTACCGCACGGATACCTTCAGAGACCTTCGAACGGCCTCCAATGCCCTTCTGCTGGGCCACGCGTTGATAGACGGCGTTGGTGGGTCGGCGGATTCCGACCGCGTCGAGGTGCGGGCTTCACAGTTGGCCGGGAAAAGCCGCGCGCGGGCGTTGCAGGACAGGATCAACGCAATGCTCGCAGACAACCGCCGCTGGAGCGATCGGCTGGCGACGAATTGATCGACGCATCGCTTCAAGGGAGACCGACGCCCAGGCGCCCATGGGGCTGCCATCAGGCAATCTGGCGAATCCGCACGAAAAACGCAGCTTCTGCGTACACGACGCTGAAGCTCACGGCGTAAGCCCGTCAGGGAAGAACCACGGGTCCGGCATTTGCCAAGGCGGTCGACAAAACCACGATCAACGCGGTGGCAAGGACTATTCCCGAGCGAAGCATGGCCACCTCCAGCGAACTAACCGACGGGACCATAGCAAAAATTTGCGCGGTCGGCAATCCGGATCATTACCACTGGTTGCATTCTGTTCGCCCAAAAAAACAACCCAGGATTACGATCCCTACCGCGTACTCTCCTGCGCGTGCGGACTGCCACGTGGTCTGTCGCATCTTGCCAGCATGCCACGGCGGGTCCACGCTGTCACAGCGCGCCGGTGCCTGTCATCGGCCTGCAACGCCACCGCCCTATGATTGCTAAAGAGCCGCAAGGAACCGCACATGAACGCCGCCGGACTGGCCATATTCCTCGGAGCGATGATGGCGCTGACGGCGCCCGCCAGCGCCGAAACAACGCTGACCATGATGGCCTACAACATCTGGGGCGGCGGCGGAAACGAGGGCAAGCCGGTCGACGAGACCGTGGCGGTGATCAAGGCCGCCGGCGCCGACATCATCTCGGTTTCCGAAACCCGTCTGGAGGGCGATCCCTGCACGGCCGATTCCTGCCCGCCGCGCGGCGAGTCGGTCGCGGTGAAAATCGCCGAGGCGCTCGGCTTCCACTACTACGACCAGACGGCGCAGAATTCCGCGATTTGGGCCAACGCCATCATCTCGCGCTATCCGATCGTCAAGCCGACCGCCGACGATCTCGGCGTCTCGATCAATGTCGACGGCCGCCTCGTCTACGTGTTCAGCGTCAATCTCGACGACGCGCCGTACCAGCCCTACCAGCTGCTCAACATCGAATACGGCAACGCGCCCTTCCTCAAGACGGCCGAAGAAGCCATCAAGTCGGCCGAGGAGACGCGCGGAAAATCCTTCGACGCACTGATAGCCGACGCCGACGCAGCGAAGGACGCGGCGGCGGTCTTCATCGCCGGCGACTTTAACGAGCCGTCGCACCTCGACTGGACCGAGGCGACCGTCAAGGCCGGGCTGCAGCCTTTGCCCGTCGCGTGGCCCGGCACCACCAAGCTGGAACAAGCCGGCTTCGTCGACACGTTCCGCGCGGTCTTCCCGGACGCCGCGGCCAAGCCGGGCATAACCTGGACGCCGACCAGCGAGGTCAGCGATCCGGAAGATCACCACGACCGCATCGATTTCGTCTTCGCGCGGGCGCCGAACCTGAAGGTGCTGAGCGCAGGCGTGGTCGGCGAGAAGGCGCCGGATGCCGACATCGTCGTCACCCCCTGGCCATCCGATCACCGCGCCGTGGTGGCCAAGGTCCAGTTCTGAGGATGCTCGCCTCGCCCGAGCCCGCGCGGGTTCAGAGCGGCTTCAGCCCGAGCCGCGCCAGGCACATCGCCACCGTCGGAAGCCTGATGCAGGCGATTTCCTCCGCCGCCGGGATTTCCAGCGCGCTACGATAGCCCTCCGCCCCGAGCTGCCGGTAGACATGGGTGATGAGCCGGTTGGCGTCGATTACCCACACTTCGGGAATGCCGAAAGCGGCGTAGACCGAGAGCTTGCGCCCGCGGTCGTAGGCCAGGCTGCTGTCGCCGATCTCCACCGCCAGCAGCACGTCGTAGCCGCGCATATCGGATGGATAGACCGAACGCGGGAACAGGCAGAAATCCGGTTCGAGAAACGTCTTGTCGTTGAGACGCAGCGTCGTTTCCGGGGCCATCGACATATTGTCGGGCGTAATCTTCTGAAAATGACGGTTGAGATCGATCTTCACCATCTCATGGCGTCCGCCCTTGGGCGGCATCGGCACCACCTCCCCGCCGATCAGTTCGAAGCGCTCGTTCTCGGGGATGATGCCCGCCTTCACGATCGCCTCGATCTCGGCGACGGTCCATGGCCGGCGCGGCATGCCGTCGGCAGCCTGCGTCGTCTCCGGCCACGCCAGGATTTCGGCGACATGCTTGTTCATGACGCGACCATAGCACGATCGGCCCATTCCTGCACGCCTCTCGGCATGGGCGGGTTTACTGCGCGCCTTCCTTGAACTGCGCGGCGAATTCGGCGCTGGGCGGGATCGGCTTGATCACGTCGATCAGCACGCCGTTGGGGTCCTGCGTGATGAAATGGCGCTGGCCGAACGGCTCGTCGCGTAGCGCAAGGAGCATCGGCAGGCCTGCCCCCGCCAGCCGCGCATGCACGGCGTCGACATCCTCGACCTCGAAGTTCAGCAGCAGGCCCTGCGCTGTGACGTTCCTTGCTGCGACCGGCAGCGTCTCATGGCCGGCCGCCAGCACGGCCAGCGTCACCTTCTCATCCTCGTGCGATTGCAGATGCACATACCAGTCGGCCTCGAACAGAGGCTCGAACGCAAAATGCCGCCGGTAGAAATCCACCGTTCCGGCTACGTCCTCGGTCACGAGCACGGGATAATAGCTGGTCGTCTTCATGGCCTTCCCTTTCTCAACAAACAAACATACAGTCTGTATGCTTACGTCAATAAACATACAGGCTGCATGTATGCAAGAGGGAAAAGGGATGAGACGCAGCAATCCGGAGCGGACCGACGCCACGCGCACAGCGCTTCTGCACGCGGCACGCCGCCTGTTCGTCGAAAAAGGCTATGGCGGCACCAGCACGCCCGAGATCGTCGCGGCGGCCGGCGTCACGCGCGGAGCGCTTTACCACCACTTCGCCGACAAGAAGGCGGTCTTCGCCGCGGTCTTCGAGCGGGAGGCCGCTGCCGTCGCCGAAGCGATCGAGGCCGCCGCGCCAGCCGCCATGTCTGCGCTGGATGCCCTGATCGAGGGATCCCGCGCCTATCTGGAGGCGATGGCGGCACCGGGACGGTGCCGCATTCTTCTCGTCGAAGGCCCGGCCGCGCTCGGCGCGGAGGAAGCCGGTCGGATCGATCGCGACAACGCCGAGCGCACCCTCCGCGAGGGGTTGGCGGCTGCCATGGCAGCGGGCGCTTTTCCCTCGCTGCCGCTCGGCCCGCTCGCCACGCAGCTATCGGCCCTGCTCGATCGGGCGGCCCTTTCGATCGAGCAGGGCGAGCCGCTGGCCGAACACATGGCGGTGGTCGGCGCGCTGTTGCGCGGCCTCGCCCACTCTGCGCAAGCCGCTTAGCCTCCAGCGGCACCTCCGGGGCAGGCCTTGGGCGGCAGATCGAAAGGCACACAGAATTCCGCGAAGGCCGCGCGGTCGCCGGAAATCTCGACCGTTCCGGTCTTCTCCGCATCCTCCAGCCGCTGGAGGCCGTAGATGACGCCGACTATGGCGCCCGGTGAACCCGAAACGATGGCGTCCGTGGCCGCGCTCCGCCCATGCCCCGCAATGAGGATGCGATCACGGATCGAGGCGAAGTACAGGTCCGCGCGGAGACGGAAGGCGATCCGCACCGAGATACCTTCCGCATGTTCGGGATCGAACATGGCGCGCAGCGAGAGCATCATCGAAACGGCGCTGAGCGGCATGGAGGGGTCATGGATCGGCGAGCGCGCTCCCCAGCGCCCCAGCGCCAGAATGATCGGCTCGGCCTCGAGCCCCCATTCGGTAAGCTCGTAGACCTGTATCGCGGCAGGCAGCGGAAGTCTGCGCCTTCGCACGATGCCGGAAGCTTCCAGTCCCTCCAGCCTCTGCGTCAGAACGTTGGCGCTGAGACCCGGAAGGTCGGCCCGCAGGTCGCCGAAGCGGCGAGGCCCGAGCAGCAGTTCGCGCATGATCAGGAGCGCCCAGCGCTCGCCGATCAGGTCGAGGGAATGGGCGGTGCCGCAGGCATCTCGATAGGCGCGGGACATTTGAGTTATTTTTCCTAACTCTACGGTTGTAATAAATAACTAAAGATGGCACAACACTCAAGCTAAAAGAGGAGTTGGACCATGAGCTATATCGACGGAATGGTGGCGGCGGTCCCGACCGCGAACAAGGCCGCTTACATCGAGCACGCCCGCGCAACGGCAACCATCTTCAAGGAATATGGCGCGCTCGGCTGCACCGAGGCTTGGGGAGACAACATTCCGGACGGCAAGCTGACGGACTTTCGCCGCGCGGTACAGGCAACGGACGGCGAATCCATCGCCTTGTCCTGGGTCAGTTGGCCGGACAAGGCCACGCGCGATGCCGGCTGGGAGAAGATCATGCAGGACGAGCGCATGGCCGCGATGGCCATGCCCTTCGACGGCAAGCGCATGATTTATGGCGGCTTCGAGATTCTGCTAGAGGCTTAGCGGCGTCCCCGCGCATATTCGATAGCAGAAGGGCGGCTCAGGGGCCGCCCTTTTGATGTTCAGCTGTCGAGG
>JAEUMA010000007.1 GCA_016793565.1 Rhizobiaceae bacterium | reverse complement strand
GGTGCCTAATTGTTGTCTCTTGCGGCACGGAACGGAGTCAGGGAGTGCATAAAAATCAAATAGTTAGCTACGAAAGAGGGCTGAAAATTTTCCTAATTCGTACGAGGGTCGCGTGTTCGAGTCACGCAAGCGGCACCACCTGTTTTCCTGTCGAATCCGACAGAGGCCGGGGTCACTGTTGTCGCGCGGCGCTGCTTTGCGAACCGCTCCAGTCGCCTCCGTCGACCTCGGGGGCAGCCTCCGATCGATATCGCAATCTTCACTTGACGGGCACCGAACGAGGTCGCACCCCGTGCGGGTTCTTATGCCGGTCCACCGATTCGAGAGGTTTCCATGCGCCGTCTTTCCATCCTCGCCGCCGCACTTCTGCTGGGTGCCTGCACCTCCACTCCGCCGCCGGCAAGCCCACCGCCGAGCGGACCGCGTCCGCCTGCCGGCGTGCCGCTGTTCGGGCCGGGCTATCGCGGAGCCGGGGATATGTGCCGCCGAGCTGGCGAAAGCGCCTACACCAACCAGTTCCTGAGCGACGCGGCCGACCTTGTGGCTTGTCCGCCTGGCACCGACCCGAGACTGTTTGCCTTCGAGACCGGCGGCAAGAAGGTCGGCCAGCGCGATGGCTGGCTGCTTTTCAGCGTTCCGCGCCGCTAGTCAGCCCGAGCGGGGACCATCGGCACCGGCTTAGGGCGCGCCTTGAGCGGCGCGCCCCGTCAAGTTCGGTGTGCGGCTCCGGTATTGCTGGATACAAAAAAGCCCGCTGCCGGGAGGAGGCAGCGGGCTTGATTCATGCAGGCTCGGGAGGAGGTGAACCTGCAATTCGCCCGTATCTGGGAGGAGGAAGACAATCAGGCACTACGGAAACTATGATCTGCCCGCCCGTTCGGCAACCATTTGCGTTGCACAGCAGCTATGCAAAACTGCGATATCAGTTGAAACCGGCCTGATGTCAGATCCCGCGTATGAGCGTGATTCCGTGCAGGCGCGCTGAGAAAAGCACGCGACTGGTCGCCAAGCCTCCTTCATCAAGTGCTCCAGGCGCAAAAGCGCTCCGGAGATCCGGTAAAAAAATGATATTGACTTCAGTTTCATTTTGCTCTCTGCTGCGAAAAACTGGGAGAGTTCGAGCCTGCCGGCTGTGGTCAGCGGAAGCTTGGCGATAACCCGAGACGTTGGGAACGTCGCCGCCCACGGGATGGCGGCATCATTACGGGAGACTGCAGCGATGCCGGCGGTCAAGGCCAAGGGAAAGGCCAAGCCTTTCGATCCGATGCTGCTAGCGGTTCTTTCGAGCCGGTTCGAATCGATCATCCGCGAGATGACGAACACGGTGATGAAGGCCAGCCGGTCAAGCGTCATCAAGAATGCGCGCGACATGTCCTGCGGCATCCTGACTTACGACCACCGGCTGGTATCGGTCGAAGAGGCGCTGCCCATCCATGTGAACGCGCTCGAACTGACCACAAAGCCGATCACCGAACTATTCGGCGACATCAAGGAGGGCGACGCCTTCCTGAACAACAGCCCCTTCTACGGCGTCACCCACCATGCGGACTTGACGCTCTGCGTGCCGGTGTTCTTCGAGGGCACGCCGCTGTTCTGGACGCTGTCGCGTTCCCACCATGCCGACATCGGCGCACCAGAGCCGTCTACCTACCTGCCGTTTGCCGCAACGATCTACCAGGAGGGCGTTCACTTCCCCTGCGTGCGCATCCAGGAAGACTTCAAGGACAAGGAAGATCTTCTGCGCATCGGCTTCCAGAAGATCCGCGTCAGCAACATGTGGTACGGCGACTATCGTGCCCAGGTTGGCGCCTGCCGCACCGGCGAGCGGCGCCTGAAGGAACTGGTCGCCCAGCACGGCATCGAAACCGTCCGCGCCTTCGTCGAGGCTTGGATGGACTACGGCGAGCGCCGCGCCATCGCCTCCATCAAAGCGCTGCCGGCGGGGACCTACACCTACGAAGTGCGGCACGACCCCGTTGCCGGCGTCGCCGATGAGGGCATACCCGTCAAGGCGACGGTGACGGTCGATCCGAAGAAGGGCGTGATCACCGTCGACGTGCGCGACAATCCCGATTGCGTGCCCGGCGGGCTCAATCTCACCGAGGCCTGCGCCGTCGCCTCCTGCCGGATCGGCGTCTACTACAATCTGGAAGCCAGCGTGCCGCACAATGAGGGCAGTTCGAGCCGCATCGTGCCGCTCCTGCGCGACGGCTGCGTGGTCGGACGGCCGCAGCACCCGACCGGAACCTCCTGCGCCACCAGCAACGTCAACGAACGTCTGGCCAATGCGGTGCAGTGCGCGTTCTCCAACATGGGGGCGCCGTACGGCATGGCGGAGGGCGGTGGAAACTTCTCCGCGGCGCTCGGCGTCGTCTCCGGCGTCGACCGCCGTCGCGAGAAGCCGGTGGAGTACATCACCCAGCTTATGATGGCTCTGTCCGGCGGCCCTGCCAATCATGGCCACGACGGATGGCTCACCTACGAATGCTCGGTGGGCAACGGCATTATGGTCACCGACTCGATCGAGGTCGACGAGGCAACCTATCCGATCCTCGTCGAGGAACGGCGTATCTGCGAGGATTCCATGGGTTTCGGCCAGTGGAACGGCGCGCCGGCCGTGAAGGGCAGCTATCGATCTCTGACCGGCGACATGTCCCTCTACGTCTGCGGCGATGGCGGAACCTTCCCGGCCAAGGGCGTCCTGGGCGGCCGCGCGGCCGCGCATAGCGGCTCGTGGCGCCTCAGGCCCGACGGAACGTCCGAGCGCCTCTCCGATTTCTACGGCGGACCTATCGCCGACGGTGAGGCCGTGGGCTACCGTTCCTGCGCCGGCGGCGGCTACGGCGCACCCGAATTGCGCGATCCCGAGCGGGTCGCTGAGGACGTC
>JAEUMA010000769.1 GCA_016793565.1 Rhizobiaceae bacterium | reverse complement strand
CAGGCCGGTCCCTACGGTGCCGGCTACCCGCCGCCGGTCTTCGCGCTGCCGCGCCACCGTCTGATCGACCTGCGGCCTGTGGGGCAGGGGCATCTGCGGCTCGAACTGCAGTCGGAGGCCGGCCGAAAGCTGACCGGCATGGCGTTTCGCGCAGCCGATGGCGACCTCGGCCGGTTTCTTCTGCGCAGCCGCGGCCAGACCATCCACGTTGCCGGATCGCTGTCGGCCAATCATTGGAACGGAAATACCGCGCTGCAATTTCGCGTCGTGGACGCGGCTGCTGCCGGCTGACCAGTCAGCCCAGCACGGACTGCAGCCGCGCCAGTTCGCCGATCTGCGCCTTGGTCGCCTCGTAGCCGAGCTGGATGGCTTCGTCGGCGCGGTGGAAGTCCGTCAGGCCAATGTGGCCAAGCTTGGGCAGAAGCGCGAGGTCCGGCGGATCGCCCGCCATCCGTGCCCGGGAAATGCGGTCCTGGATGATGTTGAAGGCCTCGACCATCACGCCCATGATGCCCAGGCGTGTCTCCTTCGACCGCGAATCCGCTGAAAAGCGCTCGGCCGGCGAGCTATGGTCGACCACGAGTTCGCCGGCGCTGTGCTTGATGACGGCGGCCCGGCCGAACAGGTCGTAGTGCAGGTTCACGGCGACGACAAGGCGCTGCTCGTAGGCGCGGCAGACCGAGACAGGCACCGGATTGACCAGTGCCCCGTCGACCAACACGCGCTTGTTGGTGTTGACGGGCTCGAACACGCCCGGCAGCGCATAGGAGGCGCGCATGGCGGTGATGAGCGAGCCGCTCGACAGCCAGATTTCATGGCCGGTGCGAATCTCAGTCGCCACGCAGACGAACGGCTTGGGCAGATCCTCGATCAGCAGGCCGTTCATATGCTGCTGCATCAGATTGGCGAGCCGCATGCCTCCGAGCAGACCGCTACCTCGGAATTGCAGGTCGAAGAAGAAAAAGATGCGCCGCCGCGTCAGGCTGCGCGCGAACTCCTCCAGTTCATCCAGCTTTCCGGCGAGATAGCAGCCGCCGACCAACGCGCCGATCGACGTGCCGGCGATCATGCCGATTTCGATCTTGGCTTCCTGGAGCGCGCGCAGCACGCCGATATGCGCCCAGCCGCGCGCCGCACCCCCGCCGAGCGCCAGTGCTATCGGCGAAGCGGTTGGCTTGGCGACATCCGGAGAAGCCGGTCCCTCGGCCTCACGAACGTCGGATCTGCCAAGCAAGGAGGCCCATTCGAGCATTCCCCACCCCTTTCCGTCGCTACGACGTTACCTCCCTGCCGTATCGAAACGGTGAATATCGGCTTTTTGGCGTCGCCGTCATCGGCCGTGGTTGTGATAGACGGCGCTGGCATCGAAGCGCAGATCGCTGCCGTCTGCAGTGAGCCTGGCGACGCCTCCCTCATCGCTCACGATACGGTAGAAGCACGAGCGCCGTCCCGTATGGCATGTCGCGTCATGGCCTTCGACATGCACCCTCAGCCAGACCGCGTCCTGGTCGCAGTCGGTCCGCATCTCCGCCACGCGCTGGAAATTGCCGGAGGTTTCGCCCTTCTTCCAGAGCATGTCGCGCGAACGGGACCAATAGTGCGCTATGCCGGTTTCCAGCGTCAGCGCCAGCGCTTCCGCGTTCATGTGGGCGACCATAAGCAGCATACCGTCCGTCGCGTCGGTTACCACCGCCGTCACCAGCCCGGCGTCATCGAAACGCGGGCTGAACACGTCGCCTTCTTCCAGAGAAAGCTTGTCGCCTGCGGCGGGGAAGGTCATCGTCGTCATGCCGGCTCCTCGACGGGCCGGCATGCGGCATCAGCGATGCCCGCCGTCCCTCACCATCGTGATGAACCGCACCTGTTCCTCGGGACTGTCCCGGAAGGCGCCGGTAAAGGTGGAAGTGAGCGTGGTCGATCCCTGTTTGCGGATCCCACGCATGGCCATGCACATATGCTCAGCCTCGATCATCACCGCCACTCCGCGGGGGCTTAGCACGTCCTGGATAAGGCCGGCAACCTGCGCGGTCATGGCTTCCTGGGTCTGTAACCGGTGAGCAAAGATGTCGACCACCCGGGCGATCTTCGACAGCCCCACCACTTTGCCGTCGGGCAGGTAGCCCACATGCGCTCGCCCGATGATCGGCACCATGTGATGCTCGCAGTGCGAATGGAAGCGGATGTCTTTAACGATGACGAGATCGTCGTAGCCGGCGACCTCCTCGAACGTACGCCCGAGCTCTTCCGCCGGATCCTGATCGTAGCCCGAAAACATTTCGCGATAGGCGCTCGCAACCCGCCGGGGCGTGTCCTTTAACCCTTCCCTGTCCGGATTGTCGCCGGTCCACAGCAGCAAGGTGCGAACGGCCGCCTCCACCTCCGTCTGGTTTGGCCTTTCGGTCTGTTGGGAGATGTCCTGGTTGCGTGCAGCAAGATTGGTGATCATGGCATCCATCGAAGGCGTCTCCCGTAGCCGCGCTCTGATACGGCGCGACGAGTTGAACGGACCACTGCCATTCGCGGAGCGTCTGGAAATCCAGACCCTGCCGTAGGCCGCGTGCTCCCGGCTCAGCCTCTTCATTGGTTGCTGTTTCCGGAATCTCGTCACTATATAAGACGAAGCGGGGGCTTTGAAAGGCCGCTCGGCGACATGGTTGGCCGCGATTCGGCGACAGATCGGAAAATCATGATTGACGATGTTTACAACGCGAAAATCCTTGGCTTCGCCGGCAACATCGGGCGCCTCGGCCGGCTGGCCGATCCCGACGCCTCGGCGAGGGCCCATTCCAAGCTCTGCGGCTCGACGGTCGTGGTCGATCTCAAGGTGAAGGATGGCGTCGTTACCGATTTCGCCCACGACGTGAAAGCATGCGCGCTCGGCCAGGCGTCCTCGTCCATCATGGCACAGCACGTGGTGGGCGCGACCGCATCCGAGTTGCGTCAGGTGCGCGAGGCGATGCTGCGCATGCTGAAGGAAAACGGCGCACCGCCCGCTGGCCGCTTCGAAGACCTCAAATATCTGTATCCGGTGCGCGACTACAAGGCACGCCATGCTTCGACCATGCTGACCTTCGACGCGGTAGTCGACGCGCTCGACCAGATCGACCGGCGGCAGGCTGGCGCCGCCGCCTGAGTGGCGGCGACGTCGTAGATCAGCGATCCGAACCTGTCAGGCGAGCATGTCCCGCACCATCGGGATTACCTTGGTGCCGTACAGTTCGATGCTTTTCATCATCTTGTCGTGCGAAAGCAGCGGCCCGGACGAATATTTCAGGTCGAAGCGCGATACGCCGAGCGCCTGTGCTGTGGCCGCGATCTTGCGCGCA
>JAEUMA010000745.1 GCA_016793565.1 Rhizobiaceae bacterium | reverse complement strand
CCGCTGGTAAAGTAAGCGCGATCCCCTCCCAGCGATCGAGAAAGGCCTCGATCGACAGGGTCTGCATGTCGGGAATGGCCCGGCCGAGCGTTTCGGCCGGCCAGTCCCACCAGGCGAGCCGCTCGATGCGGGCAGCTACGCCTTCGGGAAACCGCCGGCGCAACGGACGGGCCGGCACGCCGGCCACTACCTCGTAGGCGCTGACATCGGCTGTGACCACCGCGTTGGCGCCGATCACGGCCCCGTTGCCTACGCTCACGCCTGGCATGATCACGGCGCCGTGGCCGATCCAGACGTCATGGCCGATCTCGACGCGCTTGCCGGCGCGGCGCCCGCGAAATTCGTCGTCGACGCCGAGATAGAGGAAATACTCGTTCGGGCGATAGCTCACCTTATGGGTCGTCACCCGCTCCATCGGGTGCTCCACCGCGTTGATCCGGGTGTTCGCCGCGATCGAGCAGAACTTGCCTATGGTGGCGTACATTGCCTCCGCGTTCCGCTCGATATAGGAGAAGTCGCCGAGCGCGACATCGCGCAGGATGACGCGTTCCTTCACCTCGCAATACTGTCCAAGCCGGCAGCCCTTCATCTCGGCGCTGGGATGGATGCGCGGTTCGCCGTTCTTCGGTTGGGGTTGGGGCTGAGGCGGTGGCGTCTCGCTCATACGCGCTACTTCGGCTTGCCGTTCACCCAGGTCACGTCGCTACCGAACAGCGGCACGGTGGAGATCGCCATCTTGGCGGAGCCGTCCTGCACTTGCCGCGAATGCGACAGATAGATCAGCGTGTCGTTCTTCTTGTCGTAGATGCGGTTCACAACCTGCTTCTTCCAGATCAGGCTGATGCCCTGCTTGAAGACTTCTTCGCCGCCTTCGCCCATTTCGATGTCGCCGATGCGGATTGGCCCGGTCTGGCGACAGGAAATCGCCGAATCGGACGGGTCCTCGAACCAGTTGCCCTTCTGCAGGCGGTCGACCACGCCGCGCTCGAAATAGGACACGTGGCAGGTCACACCCTCCACCTTCGGATCGGTGATCGCGTCGACGACGATGTCGTTGCCGAACCAGTCGACACCTACCTCCCCTACCTGGTCGGCGGACGCCGAAGCGACGCCGATGAAAGCTGAAACGACCATCGCCAGGGCCACGCGCATCGAGGATCTCCGGAAAGCGTTGCTGCCTGCCTCACATGGGCGCGAAGTGCGTCCGGCGCAAGCGTCAGCGAGGTTCCGCCTGCAGCATCCGCATCAGCACGTCCGAACGCAGGGCGAAATGCTGGAACAGCGCGCCCGCGACATGCAAGCCGATCAGGACCAGAAGCACGGTCTTGCCGATCACATGCGCCCCGGCCGCCGGCGTAACGCCGAGGAACCAGGCGACCGAGCCGGAAACCGGCAGCGCCAACAGGATGACGTAGAGAAGCCCATGCGTCGCATGCGCGACGATCTTGAGCAGCTTCGGCTCGTTGGCCGGCAGTTCAGGCCCGCCTCGCGACAGCCTGACGACGATGCGCCAGACCACCAGCGCGAAGATGATCCAGCCCACCACTATGTGCAGATAGGCCAGCTTCAGATCGCCAGCCGCCGTGCCGTCCCGGAATGCGTCCCATGCGTGCTCGATGCCGTCGGCGGCGAGAAACTGGAGCAGCACGAGCGCCGCCACGAGCCAGTGCAGGCCGATCTGCAGTCCCGAATATCCCTTGCGCGTAACCATGCCGTCCTGCACCTCGCTTCTGCGGACCCAAGCTACACCCTCGCCGGCGTAGGCGACAAGAAGCGGCGGGGCGACCTTTTGGCGGCTTTTTCCCGGAAGATAGGCACGCTATATGAAGGGCATGAAAAACTGGCGCCCAACGGGAACGGCAGCCGTCGCCAAGCTGGCTGTTGCAGTGCTGTCGCTGGCCGCAGCCACGGGCGCGGCCTTCGCGGCATGGATCGACCAGGGAGCAGGCATCTTCCTGGCGACCGTCGACGCCGGCCTGTCCTGGTGTTTCTGAGCCCGCGACGCCTTCGAAAACGGACTGTCTCCCCATGATTCGCAGACTTCTAGCGGTCGTTCTCGTCCTCGCCGCCGTCGGCGTCGGCTGGCTCACCTTCCAGTGGTACAGCGCGCGTCTCGGCAGCGATGCCTATGGCGCGCCGTTCACGCTGGTCGACCAGGACGGCGCCGAGATCACCGAGGCGGCACTGCGTGGCCACCCTTCGCTGATTTTCTTCGGCTTCACGCACTGTCCCGAGGTCTGCCCGACCACGCTTTACGAGATGAACGGCTGGCTGACGACGCTGGGCGACCAGGGCAAGGATCTGAAAGCCTATTTCGTCTCCATCGATCCTGAGCGCGACACGCCCGAGATGATGAAGACCTACACCGGAAACTTTTCCGACCGCATCGTCGGCATCAGCGGTCCGCCGGACAAGGTCTGGGCCATGGCCAAGGCCTTCAACATCTACTGGAAGAAGGTCGAAACGGAGGGCGGCGACTACACCATGGACCATACCGCCTCGGTAATTCTGCTCAACGCGCATGGCGGCTTCGAAGGCACCATAGCCTACGGCGAAAACGCCGACGTGGCAGTCGAAAAGCTCAAGCGGCTGGCAGCTGGCTGATTCCATGACCCAGACCCGCCTTTTCCTCCGCTCGGGCAAGGCTGTGACCGAGCGTCTCTTCCATGTGCTCGACCGCCATTTCGAAGATTACGGCTACCCGCTGGCGCAGACCGAGATAGACGAAAAGGCGGACGTCCATGAATTGTCGCTCTATGTCGAGGCCGACGAGGCCGACGAGGTCGTGGCGCAGATGGAAGCGATGGAGGAGTTCGGCGGACTTGATATAGGCCGCGAGCCGCTGCCGGATGTCGACTGGGTCCGACGCTCGCTCGAGGGGTTGAAACCTGTGCGGGCCGGACGCTTCCTGGTTCACGGTTCGCATGACCGCGACCGCCGCCGTATCGGCGACATCGCCATCGAGATCGAGGCGGGGCTGGCTTTCGGCACCGGACATCACGGCACCACCGCCGGCTGTCTGACGGTCCTCGAGCAGGTCGTTCGTCGCGAGAAGCCGCGCAACGCGCTCGATCTAGGCACCGGCAGCGGGGTCCTGGCGATCGCGCTCGCCAGGCTGGCGCACATTCCCGTTCTGGCGACCGACATCGACCCCGTCGCAACCATCGTGGCGCACGAGAACGCTCACCTGAACCATGTGTCGTCGCTGGTCAGGACGCGCACGGCGGCCGGATTCCACGATCCCGCCTTTAAGCGCCAGGGCCCCTTCGACCTCATCGTCGCCAATATTCTGGCGCGCCCGCTGATGCGGCTTGCGCCCGCCATGGCCTCGCATCTGCGGCTCGGCGGTTCGCTGATCCTGTCCGGCATCCTCGCCGGCCAGCGCAACGCGGTGGTGGCTGCCTATGTGGGCCAGCGCTTCCGTCACGTCGACACGCTGGAGCGCGAGGGCTGGTCTACGCTTCACCTGAAGCGCTAGTCGCTCAGAGCGGGCTGGCCATGCTCGGGCGGGCGTATAGTGCGGCACGATCGTAGCCGTGCGACTTCAGCGTGGCGTCGTCCATCATCAGCAACACACCGTTCAGGCGACGCTCCGCGTCCCGGCGGCGCGATGCCATGCAGGCGTCGAAAATGCTTCGAAAGACGCTACGCGGTTCGGAGTAGGTTTCCATGGCTGTTCTCCATTGCGAACGCCGAAACTTCTCCTCCACGCCTTGGAGAATAGCTGGAATCGCCCGGTGTCGGAATGGCATCGCGCGCATGGCTGCCATGACGCCGGCTCATAGGAAACTGGCCCCATCCGCGCGCGTTGCATGGCCGAGGCGCGAGGGCTAGGTTCGCGCCATCCGTACCGCAGTGAGGCAATGCCATGTACCAGAGCTTCGATTCCGCCAGCGACCCGTCCCTCGGGGCTGGCCGGGTCACCACGCTTCGCGAGCGGCTTTCCGCCGAGGGGCTGACGGGCTTTCTGGTGCCTCGCGCCGACGAGCACCAGGGCGAGTATGTCGCGCCCGGCTCCGAGCGCTTGCGCTGGCTGACCGGATTCACCGGCTCGGCGGGCATGGCACTGGTGCTGATGGATCGCGCCGTGCTGTTCGTCGACGGGCGCTACACCCTGCAGGCGCGCCAGCAGGCCGACCCGGCCGTCTTCACCATCGAAAGCCTGATCGAAAACCCGCCCGCCAAGTGGCTGGAAGCCAATCTCGGCAAAGGAGCCCGCATCGGCTTCGATCCGTGGCTGCATACGATAGCCGAGGTGCGGACCCTGAAGCGGGCCGCCGACAAGGCGGGAGTCGAACTGGTCGCCACCCATCGCAACCCGGTTGACGCGATATGGCCGGATCGGCCGCAGCCACCGCTCGGCCGGGTCGAGATCCAGCCCAACGCGCTCGCCGGCGAACTCGCCAAGGCCAAGCTTGCGCGGCTCGCCGCCACGGTCGCCGACGCCGGCGCCAGCCACGCCGTGCTGACCGATCCCTCCTCCATCGCCTGGGCGTTCAATCTCCGCGGCAGCGACGTACCGCACACCCCGCTGATGCTCGCCTTTGGGATCATCGGCGCCGACGGCACGCACCGCCTGTTCGTCGACAAGCGCAAGCTACCCATGCAGACCGAGGCCTATCTCACCCAGCTCGCCGAGCTGCAGCCCCCTTCGGCGTTGGAGAACGTGCTGGGCGAGCTTTCCAAAACGGGCGGCCGCATCGCGCTCGACCCGCTGCTCGCCGCGGAAAAGCTCCGCATGCTGGTCGAGCAGGCCAAGGGAACGGTGGTCGAGGCCGCCGACCCGGCCCGCCTCCCTCGCGCGACCAAGAACGAGGCCGAAATCGCCGGCTCCCGCGCTGCGCACCGCCGCGATGGAGCGGCCCTCGCCCGCTTTTTGGCCTGGCTGGACGACCAGTCCACAGAGACGCTGGACGAGATAACGGCGGTACGGCAGCTCGAAGCGGAAAGAAGCCGCATCGGCCAGGAAACGCAGATGCCGCTGCGCGACATCTCCTTCGATACCATTTCCGGCGCCGGCCCCAACGGCGCGATCATCCACTATCGCGTTACCACCGCCACGAACCGGCGCTTCGCCGAGGGCGAACTGTTCCTGCTGGATTCGGGCGCACAGTACCAGGACGGCACGACGGACGTCACTCGCACCATCGCCATCGGCCGTCCCACGGAGGAGATGCGCGAGCGCTTCACCTTGGTACTTAAAGGCATGATCGCGCTGTCGATGCTGCGCTTTCCGGCCGGCACGCGCGGTTGCGACATCGACATCTTGGCCCGCCTCGCGCTCTGGCAGCGCGGGCTCGACTATGCACACGGCACCGGCCACGGCGTCGGCTCGTTCCTGGCTGTTCACGAGGGCCCGCAGCGCATCGCCAAGACCGGCACGGAAAAACTGCTCGCCGGCATGATGCTGTCGAACGAGCCGGGCTATTACAAGGAAGGTGCCTACGGCATCCGCTGTGAGAATCTCATCTTGGTCACGCCCGCCGCTCCGGTCGAGGGCGGCGACATCCCCATGCATGCCTTCGAAACGCTGACGCTGGTGCCCTTCGACCGCCGGCTGATCAAGGCGGACCTGCTGTCGCCGGCCGAACGCGAATGGCTGGATGCCTACCACGCGCGCGTACTTGCCGAGATCGGCCCGATGGTCGACGGAGCGACCCTGAAGTGGCTGGAAAAGGCGACCGGGCCCCTCGCCTGAGGCCGCTTCAACCGATGAAGTAGCGCCCCGCGATAAGAACCGCCGCCCCGGCGAGGAACATCGCCAGGAAGCTGCCGCGCAGCGCCACGAAACCGGCGACGATCAGCGCGGCGTATTCGGCTGGGCCGGCGCCGACGAGCGCAGGCGCGAACAGGGTCGCGAGAACCGCCGCCGGAACGGCGTTCAGTCCAGCTTCCAC
Source organism: Rhizobiaceae bacterium (assembly GCA_016793565.1). GTDB lineage: Bacteria > Pseudomonadota > Alphaproteobacteria > Rhizobiales > Rhizobiaceae > JAEUMA01. Next base: position 2,841 of record JAEUMA010000745.1, on the reverse strand, counting down.
GCGCGGATGCACGCGTTCGAAGCGCGACAGCACCAGATGGCCACCGACGCGCGACGCATAGGTGGCGAGTGCCCCCCAGAAGATGATCCACGCGACGCTGCTCATCGGTCGGCCTCGCGCGGCCCGGCAGGCGTAAGAAACACCGCCAGCGCGATGCCGGCGCCCATGCCTATCGAAACGTGCCACGGCGAACCGACCGTGACATAGGCGGCGATGGAGCTCGCGCCGCTGGTCAGCACCACCGGCAGCCAGAATGCGCGGTCGCGGAACTCCAGCACCAGCCCGAGGAAGTAGATCGGCAGCAGGAAGTCCAGCCCGATCGCGTGGGTGTCCGGCAGCATCTTGCCGAAAGTTCCGCCGATCCAGGCCTCGGCCACCCAGAACACGTAAACCGGCAGCGCCATTCCCATGTACCAGACGAAGGTGATGGTCTCGCCGCGCTCCACCTGCCGCTCGCTCTCGGCGAACTGCGGATCGACCAGGAAGAAGAAGCCGATCGCTTTCTGCAGCGTGTTCCAGTGCGGCACGTTGCGCCCCACAACGGCCGAATAGAGCGTGTGGCGGAAGTTCACGGCGAAGATGGAGAGCACGATCGCCCAGGGCGCGATCTGCTGGTTGAACAGTTCGATGCCCACCATCTGGCTGGCGCCGCCATAGATGGCGGCGCTCATGGCCACGGTTTCCCAGACGTCCAGCCCGTTCTTGACGGCGAGCGCACCGAACAGCACGCCGAAGGGCGCCGAGGCAACGACCACGGGAATGGCGGCGCGCATGCCGCGCAGGAACTGGTCCGCGGGGCGGCGCTCGGGTGGCGTATCGGCAACCATTGGGCTTTCCGTTTGGCGGGGGGTGTAGGTCAGCTTGCCTGACCTGTCACGTCAATTCGCTTGAGCCAAAGTTCAAGCGAGCGCGGCGGTATGGCGCGGCGCGCCACCCTGCCCTATCGTGATTCCAACGCCGCGGCTCATCGGGGGTGATCGTGAAGCCTATCAATCATCTGGTCATCACGGGTCACGACCTAGCCGCTCTTCGCGCGCTCTATGGCGGTCTCGGCTTCACCCTGTGCCCTCAGGCGCAGCATCCGTTCGGCACCGGAAATACCGTGATCCAGCTTCACGGTGCATATCTCGAACTGCTGTCGGTGACCGTGCCGGAGGATGTCGTGGAGCACCGGCAGGGCGCCTTCTCGTTCTCGGCTTTCAACCGCGACTACCTCGCCCGCCACGAAGGCTTCTCCATGCTTGTGCTGGGCACGCAGGACGCGCGCGCCGACATCGACGCATGGAGCTTGGCCGGCCTGACGACCTACGCGCCTTTCGATTTTTCGCGCGAGGCCAGCTTGCCGGATGGCGACAAGGTGACGGTCGGCTTCACGCTCGCCTTCACTTCCACGCCGGAAGCGCCCTGGCTCGGCCACTTCGCCTGCCAGCATTTTCTCCCCGACTACTACGAGCAGCCGCAATACCTCAAGCATGCGAACGGCGCCTACGCGGTTGAGGACGTCTGGATCGTCTCGGATCGCGCCGCCCAGATTGCGCACCACGTCGCAGTTTTCGTCGGCGGGCGCGGCGTGCCGGAAGGCGGCACCATCGCCTTCGCGACACCGTCGGGGCGGATCGTCCTGTCGGATGCCGAGAGCTTCGCCGCCGCGTTCGGCGTGCCGCCTCCGCATCCCGGCGACGGTCCGCATCTGGCCGGCCTCACAATCGCCTGCAGGGGCGGGCTCGGCATGATGGCAGGCAAGGGTCTGGAGCGGGTGGGTTCCCGCCTCGTACTGCCGCCGGCGCGCGCCTTTGGCACGGCGCTGGCGTTTCACGCCATAGGTTGACGGCTAACGCCCGACCAGGCGGAACCAGCCGTCCTCGTCGATGACTTCGATGCCCAGTTCCGACGCTGTCTTCAGCTTCGAGCCGGCGCCGGGGCCGGCGACCACGAGGTCGGTCTTGGCCGAAACCGAGCCGGCGACCTTGGCGCCGAGCCGCTCGGCCATCGTCTTGGCCTCGGAACGCGACATCTTCTCCAGCGTCCCGGTGAAGACGACCGTCTTGCCCGCCACCGGGCTGCCGGCGGCCACCTCGACCACATAGGGCTTGGGCCGGACCTGCTCCAGCAGTGCGTCGAGCACGGCATCGTTGCGCTCGTTGCCGAAGAAGTCGCGCAACGTGCCGATCACCGTGTCGCCGATGCCGTTGATCGACGGAAAAACGTTATGCGGATCCTCCGCCGCGGCCGTCTCCTTGCCGACACGGATGAATTCCTCGACCGTCGAGAAGGTCTTCGCCAACAGCACTGCCGTTGTCTCGCCGATATGGCGGATGCCGAGCGCGAAGATGAAGCGGTCGAGTTCCGGCTCGCGCCGTGCATCTATGGCGGCGAACAGCTTGTCCAGTCCCTCGTAGGTTCGCTCTTCGGCCGAGAGCACCTTCTTGCGGGTCGTGCCCTTGGCAGCCTCGCGCGCCTTCGCCTGCGCCTCCCGCCGCTCGAACAGCGCCTGCTGCACCTCGGTGCGCCGGTCCTTCAGCGTAAAGATGTCGGCCGCCGTCTTCAGCAGTCCGGCATTGAAGAACAGTTCGATGTTCTCGGCGCCAAAACCCTCGATGTCCATGGCGCCGCGCGACACGAAGTGGCGAAGCGCCTCCACCGCCTGCGCCGGACAGATCAGCTCGCCGGTGCAGCGTCGCCGCGAATCCTCCTTGCCGGTCTTCTCGTAGACCTCGCGCGTGGCGGGCGAGCCGCAGACCGGACACATGTCGGGAAACCGGTAAGGTTTCGCGTCGGCTGGGCGCTTTTCCAGCACGACGCGCACGATCTGCGGAATGACGTCCCCCGCCCGCTGGATGA
>JAEUMA010000682.1 GCA_016793565.1 Rhizobiaceae bacterium | reverse complement strand
CCCCGAATATGCCGGCGATCGAACCGTTCACGGCGCTTTCGATATCGGCGTCGTCGAAGACGATGAAGGGCGACTTGCCACCCAGTTCGAGCGACACTTCGGCAAAATTTTCGGCCGAGTTCGTGACGATCTGGCGCGCCGCCGACGGCCCCCCGGTGAAGGAAATGCGCGCCACCAGCGGGTGGGCGGTCAGCACACGCCCGCAAGGATCGCCGTGTCCTGTGACGATGTTGACGACGCCGGCGGGAAAGCCGGCCTCGGCCACAAGTTCCCCGAACTCGAGCATCGCCGCCGACGCGTGCTCGGAGGCTTTCAGGACGACCGTGTTCCCCGCTGCCAGGGCCGGACCGATCTTCACGGCGACGAGAAAGAGCTGCGAATTCCAGGGCACGATCGCTGCCACGACGCCCAGCGGCTCGCGACGGGTGAATACGAAGAGGTCGGGCTTGTCGATGGGAAGCGTCTCGCCACTGACCTTGTCGGCCGCGCCCGCATAGAAATGGAAGAAGTCGGCGATGTACTTCGCTTGCCAGCGGGTTTCCTTCAGCATCTTGCCGGTGTCGATCGTCTCGGTCCGGCCAAGCTGCTCGGATCGTTCGGCCAGGAGATCGCCAAGCTTTCGCAGGCATTTCCCGCGCTGGGTCGGCGTCATCGCCGCCCACGGGCCGGAGGTGAAGGCACGATCTGCGGCGCGAACGGCCCGGTCGACATCCTCGGCCGTCGCCTCCGGGATTCGGGCCCACACTTCGCCCGTGATCGGAGAAACGGAATCGAAGAGTGCTCCATCCGACGCCCCTACCCATTCCCCGTCAATCAACATTCCGTAAGTCTTGATCTCAGCCATCCGAAGCTCTCCTGCCGTGCCGCGATTGTGACTTGGGTTTCGGCGAAGTTGTGCGGCTTTTCGCCGTGCCCTGGCGAAAAAAGCGAACTGAGCCAGCCCGCCAGATGTCACCGTCGGTCAGGATGGTTCGGGGAGGGCAACATGCGGGAAAAAGAGGTGATCGGCGGGCCACTGGTCATCAACGGCCGCACCCTCTCCCTGTCGCGCGCCATCCGTGCAGGGGACACGGTCTACCTCACCGGGCAGGTGCCGATGGTCGATGGACAGGTGATGACCTGGGGCACGATTGAGGAGCAGACGCGCGCGGTTCTTGACGAGATCACCCGGACGCTGGCCCTCGCGGACTGCTCACGACCCGACGTCGTGAAAGCCATGGTGTGGTTGAAGGACCGGACCGATTTCCCGGGCTTTAACGCTGTCTACGGCGAGTACTTTCCGAACAACCCGCCGGCGCGGTCGGCTCTCGTCAGCGACTTCCTCGTCGACGTCAGGGTCGAGATTGAGGTGATCGCATGGAAGCCCGTGGCGGACGCATGAAGTCGCGGACGCTGGACGGCAGCGCCTATGCGGTGGCCGGCCCGGAGCGGGCGCCGGCCGTCGTGCTGATCCATGGGCTCGGGCTCAACCAGGCCGTCTGGCAATGGATGGTGCCGGCGCTGGCGGACCGGTTCCGCGTGATCACCTACGACCTGACCGGCCATGGCGGCTCGGCCGCGCCGCAAGGCCAGCCCGTGCTGCGGGATCTTTCCCTGCAACTTGCCTCGCTTCTCGACCATCTCGGCATCGACCGTGCGGCGTTGGTCGGCTTCTCCCTCGGCGGCATGGTCGCACGCCGCTTCGCACAGGACCATCCGGCTCTCGTCTCCGCGCTGGT
>JAEUMA010000589.1 GCA_016793565.1 Rhizobiaceae bacterium | reverse complement strand
ACCGCCGACATCGGCCGACGTATGGCGTGCGGCGCGCGCACCGGGACCGAGCAGAAGGCTGCCACCGTGGTCGCGACCATGGAGCCGAGCAGCCAGGGCAGCGGCATGTGCGCCCAATAGAACACTGCACCCCCGGCAGCGCCCAGTATCAGCGCGATCGCATAGGCTGCGTGGCGGCTCATCACGAGAGGAATTTCCACGGCGCAGGAATGCTTGGCAGCCTGTCAAGCAATGTGCGGCCGTCGTGTCTCATCGCCTGCGCATGCACGCTTCTCGGCGGCCTTGCAATCCGCCAGTTCGACAGCCGCGACAAGCCATGGAAAACGCCGCGAAAAGGGTGCCTGTGCGGTGCAACATAATTGTGCGCTGCCGCAAAATTACGCGCGCCGACACGCAAAGTGATTGCGCCGACTGCCTGTTGGTATATTAAATTTCACCCGATGAAAGATTGAGGCGCAGGCAGCCAGGGCGCTCCGGAACGACCGGAAGCCCGCCCGCAGAAGCCGCCGCGCCCGGGGATCACTGGTGACGGAGAAGCATGCAATGCTGAAAGGCTCGAAAATCAAACTGCTGGCGTTCGCGTTGGCCGCATCGGCGACCGCGACAACGGCCGCCATGGCGCAGGCGCCGGAATCGACCGATCCCATCAAGATCGCTCTTTTCGACTGGACCAGCGTCAACCTCAACGCCAAGATCCTCGGCGGCATCCTGGAGAAGCTCGGCTACACGGTCGAGTATCCGACCGCCGACTATCTCTCCAGCCTGACCACCGGCCTGACCAATGGCGACCTCACCGTCGGCATGGAGTTCTGGGACACCACCGCCGGCGAGGCCATGAAGGCTTCGGACGCCACCGGCCAGACCGAGAAGCTCGGTAAGCTCGGGCCGAAGGCCAAGGAAGAGTGGTGGTATCCGGCGTACATGAAGGAGAAGTGCCCCGGCCTGCCGAACTGGGAAGCGCTGAAGGATCCGAAATGCGCCGAGGCGTTCTCCACGCCTGAGACCGCGCCCAACGGACGCTATCTCGGCGGCCCGGTGACTTGGGAGGGCTTCGACGACGAGCGCGTCGTTTCGCTTGGTATCCCCTTCACCGTCATCCACGCTGGCACAGACGGCGCCATGTTCGCCGAGCTGGAGTCGGCCTATCAGCGCCAGGCGCCGATAATGCTGTGGATCTACTCGCCGCATTGGGCGCCGTCCAAGTACAAGGGCGAGTGGGTCGAGTTCCCGGAATATACGCCCGAGTGCTACACGGACCCGGCGTGGGGCATCAACAAGGAAGCGGCCTACGACTGCGGCAAGCCGCACGGCGAAATCTGGAAATATTCCTGGTCCGGCATGAAGGACAAGTGGCCGGTCGCCTACAAGGTCGCCAAGAACTATACGATCGACACAGACGTGCTCAACAAGATGAGCGGCGAGGTCGATCTTGACGGCAAGTCGCCGGAAGACGTGGCGGCGGCCTGGATCGCCGCCAACGAGGCGACCTGGAAAGCCTGGGCGCAATAAGGGCGGACAATTACCGCATGGCTCCGCCCGACCGAGGGCGGGGTCACCTTTTGCGAATTCTGGGACATCTTGGATGAATGCACCTTCCGCAACGCCGGCCGCGACGGACGACAAGAACAGCCGCCCGGTCAAGCTAGCGTGCCGCAACGTCTGGAAGATCTTCGGCGCTAACGCCGCGCGCATCATCCGCGAGCACCATGGCCGCGCGACGGCAGCGGAGCTTGCCGCGGCCGGGCTGGTCGGCGCGGTGCGCGCCGCGGAACTCGACATCCGTCAGGGCGAGATCTTCATCATCATGGGCCTGTCGGGGTCGGGAAAATCTACCCTCGTGCGCTGCATGTCCCGGCTGATCGAACCCACCTACGGAAAGGTCGAGTTCGAGGGCAAAGACCTGCTAACGGTCTCCGACGCCGAGCTGATCGAACTGCGGCGGCACCGCATGGGCATGGTGTTCCAGAACTTCGCGCTGCTGCCGCATCTCTCCGTGCTCGGCAACGTCGCCTTTCCGCTGGAGATCCAGGGGATGGCGCGGGGCGCGCGCGAGGCGCGGGCGCGCGAGATGATCGAGCTGGTCGGCCTCAAGGGCCGCGAGGACCGCTTCCCGCGCGAGCTGTCGGGA
>JAEUMA010000579.1 GCA_016793565.1 Rhizobiaceae bacterium | reverse complement strand
CGAGCGCGACGTCGCGCTCGTCCTGCAGCAATATTCGCTCTATCCGCGCTACACCGTGCGTGAGAACCTGGAGTTCCCGCTCAAGTCCAAGATACGCCGGGTTCCGGACGACGAGATCAAGGACCGGGTGGCCAAGGCCGCCAAGACGCTTCGCATCGAACATCTGCTGGAGCGCAAGACCGACCGGCTCTCGGGCGGCGAGATGCAGCGCGTCTCGATCGGCCGAGCCATCGTGCGCAAGCCGCGCGTGTTCCTGATGGACGAGCCGCTGTCGGCCCTCGACGCCAAGCTGCGCGAGGCGCTGCGCACCGAACTCAAGAACATCCAGATGAATCTCGGCCAGACCTTCCTGTTCGTGACCCACGATCAGATCGAGGCGATGTCCATGGGCGACAAGATCGGCGTGCTGAACCACGGCAACCTCGTCCAGGTCGGCACGCCCTACGAAGTGTACAACTCGCCGAGGAACACCTTCGTCGCCCGCGCGGTCGGCTCGCCGCCCATGAACCTGCTGCACGGCAAGCTGATCGGCGAGCGCGCGGTGGTGGCCCCGATCAGCTTCGAGCTCCCATTCGGCGGTTCGCCGGTCCAGGCGGGCGAGGGCAGGGCGCTGACCTTCGGCATTCGCCCGGAAGACGTGACACTGGAGAGCGGTGCGCCCGTCGAAGCGACGGTGCACGACATCGAGAACCACGGCGTCGAGAAGATTCTTGTGCTGCGGGTGGGCGACACCATGCTGCACGCCACCGTGCCGGCGCAGACGAATGTTGCCATCGAGGAAGCGGTGCGATTCTCCTGGAACCCGGAAAAGGTCGTGCTGTTCGACCATGGCACGGGCATGAACCTGCGCGCGGCGGGGTAAGACAAGGGCGGAGTCTGTTATTCCGCCGAAAGCTCCACGCCGAGCGAGGCGAGCGCCTCCCAGTATTCCGGATAGGTCTTTCCGACGCAGTCCGGGTCGAGGATGGTGATGCCGTCGATCATCAGCCCGGCGAGCGCGAAGCTCATCGCGATGCGGTGATCCGAATAGGTTTCGATGCGCGCCGGGAGACGCTGGCCGGCCAGCGCCGGGTCGGCGGCCACGATCAGGTCGTCGCCGTCCTCGCTGCCCAGGCCCGGCCGGATGCGCGACAGTTCGGTTGCCACGGCGCTGATGCGGTCGCACTCCTTGACGCGAAGATTGGCTATCCCGGTAAAACGCACCGCCGTCTCGTTGAAGGCCGCCAGAACCGCCAGAGTCGGTACGGCATCCTGCATCTGCGAACCGTCGATCACGGCCGGCATGCGCGGGAACTGTTCCATCACCGCGCGCGCATTGGCGTCGGGCTGCGTGAAGGCGTCCGCCTTCACGCCGAGGTCGATGGCGCCACCGGTCAGGATCTCCGCCGCCCAAAGATAGGTTGCGGCCGACGCGTCCGGTTCGATCACGAAATCCGTGGCGCGGTACGATGCCGGCTCGATGCGCCATTGACCCGGGCCGATCGGCGCCACGCTGGCGCCGAAGGCGCGCATCGCCGCAAGCGTCAGGTCGACATAGCCGATGGCGTCGATCTCCGGGTCGCTGAGCGCGATCTCAATTGGTCCGTCGCCATGGGGAGCCACCATCAGCATCGCAGATACGTACTGGCTGGAAAGCCCGGCATCGATCACCACACGGCCGGATTTGAGCCGGCCCGTGCCGTAGATCACCGCCGGCGGGCAACCCGTCTCGGACGTCGCGGAAACACCGACATCGGCCAACGATTTCAGCAGCGGAAGGATCGGGCGCTTGCGCATATGCTCGTCGCCGTCGATCACGACCGCGCCGTCGATGGTGGCGACAGCGGCGGCCAGGAAGCGGGTCGCCGTGCCCGCATTGCCAAGGTAAAGCGGCATGTCCGGCTTCTCCAGCCGGCCGCTGCTCGTCACTACGAAGGTGGTGGCGTCCGGTTCGTCGACGGTTACGCCCATTTCGCGCAGCGCCGCCGCCATCAGTTTGGTATCGAGGCTCTTCAGCGCGCCGGTCAGGCGGCTCGTGCCCTTCGACAGCGCGGCGAGCAGCAGTGCGCGGTTGGTGATCGATTTCGAGCCGGGCGGCACGACGCGCCCGACAAGGGCGCGCCGGGGCGGCGTGATGGTCAACGCCTTGGCGGCGGATTGGGGCTGGGGCTTTGCTGACATCGTCTTAGGCTCGGATGTATGTTGCGCCGCGAGTGACAGCATGGCGCGTCCCGTGTCAATGGCGGGGCGCGGGAGGCTTGGCCGTCAGTGGGCGTCCGGAAAGCGTCTGCGGTACCTGTCCACCGCCTCGGGATTGCGCAGATTCACCGGCAGGGCGCCGGAAAGCACCCGCAGCGTCTCTTCGGCCGCGCCGACGCCCATGCGCTCCATGCTCTCCTCGGTAATGCCCGCCATATGGGGTGTGACGACCACATTGTCGAATGAGAGGTAGGGATGGTCGGGGGGAAGGGGCTGCGTGGCGAACACGTCGAGTGCTGCGCCGCCGATACGGCCTTCCCGAAGGGAAGCGATCAGCGCGGCGTCGTCGATCACCGGGCCACGCGAGACATTGATCAGCAGCGCCGCCGGCTTCATCGCGGCGATCCGAGTGGCACTCATCAGCCCCGTGGTCTCGGGGGTCAGCGGGCAGCATAGAACGATGATGTCGGCTTGCCGCACCAGTTCGTCGACCGTGACGAAGCGGACGCCTTCGGGCAGGCTTGCGGCTGTCCGGCTGTT
>JAEUMA010000576.1 GCA_016793565.1 Rhizobiaceae bacterium | reverse complement strand
GGAAATCTTGGTGAGCGCCGCGATCATGTCACGGTCGCGGTTGAGGCCGGGCAGGAGGACGACGGCGGATTTCATCGTTGTGGCGGCTCGTAAGGTCGTTGGGCTTCGGCAAACTCGCGCAATTCGAGGCGGCGCTCTATGCGGTCGAGGCGCTCTTCGTGCCGCCCAAGCATGCCGTAAATATTGTTCAAATCCTGATGGATCGAAACGAGATTGAGCCGCACGGACACGATCTCGTTGCGGATCTCGTTCTGACCGTCCTTCAGCGCGCGAAGATCCTGCTGTACGGCCCGAAGAACTTCGAACATCAACTCGTTGGTGACGTCGGCCATCTCGCGCCTCGGCACAACCTCAGGCTACCGAGACACTATAGTTCTCGATGACCGTGTTGGCGAGGAGCTTGTCGCACATCGCCTTCAGGTCGGCTTCGGCCTTGGCCTTGTCCGAGCCATCCAGTTCGAGGTCGAAGACCTTGCCTTGCCGCACCGATCCCACGCCGCCGAAGCCGAGAGCGCCGAGCGCGCCTTCGATCGCCTTGCCCTGCGGGTCGAGCACGCCGTTCTTCAGCGTGACAGTCACGCGCGCCTTGATCAAATCACCGTCTCCCTGCTGCCGGCACGCTCAGTGCGGCTTGCCCTTGCCGTTCGGGCTGGTCGCGACGAGGACCGGGCCGGTCGGCCGGGGCGGTTCGTTCTCGTTCATGATGCCCAGGCGGCGCGCGACCTCCTGATAGGCCTCGACGAGGCCGCCCATGTCGCGGCGAAAGCGGTCCTTGTCCAACTTCTCCTGCGTCTGGACGTCCCACAGGCGGCAGGAATCCGGTGAAATCTCGTCCGCCACGACAATCCGCATCATGTCGCCTTCGAACAGGCGGCCGCACTCCATCTTGAAGTCGACAAGCTGAATGCCGACGCCGAGGAACAGGCCGGAGAGGAAGTCGTTGACGCGGATGGCCAGCGCCATCACGTCGTCGATCTCCTGCGGCGAAGCCCAGCCGAAAGCCGTGATGTGCTCTTCCGACACCATCGGATCGTCGAGCGCGTCGGCCTTGTAGTAGAATTCGATGATCGAGCGCGGCAGCACGGTACCTTCCTCGATGCCGAGGCGCTTGGAAAGCGAGCCTGCGGCGATGTTGCGCACCACCACTTCCAGCGGGATGATCTCGACTTCCTTGATCAGCTGCTCGCGCATATTCAGCCGACGGATGAAATGCGTCGGGATGCCCATGCGGTTGAGATGGGTGAAGATGTGCTCCGATATCCGGTTGTTGAGCACGCCCTTGCCGTCCACCACCTCGTGCTTCTTCTTGTTGAAGGCGGTGGCGTCGTCCTTGAAGAACTGGATCAACGTGCCGGGCTCCGGCCCTTCATAAAGGATCTTGGCCTTGCCTTCGTAGATGCGTCGGCGAGTTTTCATCGGGGATATCTCTGGTTGGAAGGGCTGGCCGGCTTTCGACCGCCACGTCTCGACTCGCAGTGCTGACGCGGCGGATCGTAGACCTCAGCGGGTCTCTACTCCAAATGGCGTCGACGCTCAATTGCCAAATTGGGAATGTCAACCGGTTTATGCTGCGACGCAGCAGGCCTTCGCGTATTGACCGGCCGGCCTCCTTTTGGTTTGTGGAAAACCAATGCAGGTCGGCCGATGAATCGGCACAGGAGGGATTTGCCCATGACCACGATGAAGGATCGCGAGGAAGGCTTCGAGCGCAAGTTCGCCTTCGACCAGGAACTGCGCTTCAAGGCTACCGCCCGCCGCAACAAGCTTCTCGGCCTTTGGGCGGCGGAAAAGATTGGGAAATCGGGCGACGCCGCCGAGGAATACGCCAAGAGCGTCGTCAAGGCGGATTTCGAGGAAGCCGGCGACGAGGACGTGTTCCGCAAGGTGCGCGCTGACCTCGACGCGGTAGGCGCCAAGGTTTCCGACGCCGAGCTGCGTGACAAGATGCAGCAGCTCCTGGCAGTCGCCGTCACCCAGGTGCAGAACGGCTGACCCCCGCTTTTGCGATCAAAGTCTTGAATTGCTTCGCGAAAAGGCTGAAAGCACCATGTCTCTGAGGGCTCGTCTTGAGGCCGACGAAACGCTGCTCACGGCGTGGTCGGGTGTCCCCGATGCGCTGACCGTGGAACTCATGGCGCAGCAGGGCTTCGACGCCGTCACGCTGGATATGCAGCATGGCGGCCATCACGAGGACAGCGTGCTGCGCGGCATGGTCCCGGTGCTGCGCGCCGAAAAGCACGCCATAGTGCGCATCCCGGTCGGCCGTTTCGACATGGCCAGCCGGGCGCTGGATTTCGGCGCCGAGGCAGTCATCGCGCCGATGGTGAATTCGGTCGAGGATGCGCGCAGATTCGCGGCGGCGATGAAGTATCCGCCCGTCGGCGAGAGGTCCTGGGGCCCGACATACGCGTTTCCGCGCCATCGCAAGGGCGATTTCCCGACCTGGCTGCGCGAGAGCAATACGCGCACGCTGGCCTTCGCGATGATCGAGACGCGCGCGGCATTCGACGTGCTGGACGGTATCCTCGCCACTCCCGGCATCGACGGCATCTTTCTCGGCCCCTCCGATTTCTCGATCGCGTGGAGCGAGGGCAGGGTGATCGATCCCGTGCTGGAAGACATGATGGTGGCGGTGGCGGAGATCGCGGCACGCGCGCGTTCGGCCGGAAAACACTGCGCCATCTATGTCATAGACCCGACGATCGCCGGCCGCTACGTCAAGATGGGATACCGGCTGCTGGCCATGGGGTCCGAGCCCAATCTCCTGCGGCTGGGCTCGGAATCGCTGATCAAGTCGGTGCGCGGCTCAATCGGCTAGAGCCGGGACAGGAACCGCGCAAAGGTCAGCGATCCCTCGGGCCAGGGACCGTAGCCCGAATCCGCATTCACATGGCCGGCTTCGCCCGCATCGACGAAAAGCGAACCCCAGGCCGCGGCGATATCCTCGGCCACATCGAAGGCGCAGAACGGGTCGTTGCGGCTGCCGACTGTGATCGAGGGAAACGGCAGCGGCTCGCGCGGATAGGGCCCGAAGGTCAGCAAATGCTTCGGCCGCAACTCCGGATTGAGCACGTCCGGCGGAGCGACCAGGAAGGCGCCCTTCACCAGGTTGCGGAAGCTCGGGACCGCGTGAACGACCGCCGGGATTCCCAGCGAGTGCGCCACGATCACCACCGGCCGTTCCGACCGGTTGACCTCCGCAGCGACTGCCTCGACCCAATCCTCGCGCACCGGCTTCGACCATTCGGCCTGTTCGACGCGGCGCGCGGTGGACAGCTTTGCCTCCCACCGGCTCTGCCAATGGTCGGGACCCGAGTTCTTGTAGCCGGGGACGATGAGGATGTCGCAGTCTTTGACCTTCATGACCGCTAATGTGGACGCTGGGAGGGGAGCGTGCAACTTGCGCGCCCGTGCAAGGATCGTTGAACAGCGTGTTCGACGTTTCAGCCTTGCGCGGAAAAGGGCGAGCGCCGACGTTAGGTTGGATTGCAACGAGGAGGCGGGCGTCGTGACCATCGACCGCAGAACGCTGATCGCGACGGCCGGTGCCGCGGCGGCTACGCCTATCCTTTTCGCCAAGCCAACGGAGGCTTCCGTGCCGGAACTGCCATTTTCAGCGATGACGCCCGTAAGCGTTGCCAAGGTGGGCCTCAGGGCCCGCGACGCCGACCTTTTGGCAGGCTACTACCGCGACGTGCTCGGATTGCAGGAACTGTCGCGCGACGGCACGGTGCGCACCCTGGGCGCCGCCGGACGGCCGCTGCTGGAGATTGAGCACGATCCCGCCGCCCGCCCGGAAGATCCTCGCAGCGCGGGCCTCTTCCACACTGCCTTCCTTCTGCCGAGGCGCGCCGATCTCGGCCGCTGGATCCGCTATGCAATCGAGCAGCGCCTGCCGGTCGACGGCGCGTCCGACCATCTGGTCAGCGAGGCGATCTACCTGACAGACCCCGAAGGAAACGGCATCGAGATCTATTCCGACAGGCCGAAGGATGGCTGGGGTTGGGACGGCGACCAGGTCAGGATGTCGACGGAACAGCTCGACATCAACGCCATCGTGGCCGAAGTCCCGGCGGGCGACGCGGGATGGCAGGGCGCGCCGGCCGGCACGATCGTCGGGCACGTGCACCTGCGGGTCGGCGATCCCGCTGCCGCCGAGGCCTGGTGGCGAGACCAGTTCGGCTTCGATACGGTGGCGCACTACGGCAACCAGGCTGTGTTTCTGTCGTCCGGCGGCTACCACCACCATATCGGCGCGAATAGCTGGCAGAGCAGGGGGGCGGGAAAGCGCGAGGAGGGCCTCACCGGCCTGACTTTCGTCGAAATGCGCTCGGCCCTGGCCCCGGCGCCGTCCAGCCACGACGATCCGTGGGGAACGTCGATCCGCACGGTGCCCGGCCAGCCGGGCACCTGATCCGTCAGAGCAACTGGCCGACCTTGCGTCCGGCCTTGAGAAACCGCAGCGGGTTGACCGCCTCGCCGTTGCGCCGCACTTCGTAGTGGAGGTGGGGACCTGTAGAGCGGCCGCTGCTGCCGGAAAGCCCGACGATCGCACCCTTCTCGATGCGGTCCCCGACCTTGACGTCTATCTCGCTCAGATGCGCATAGCGCGTGCTGAAACCAAGGTCGTGCTCGACCTCGATCATTCGGCCGTAGCCGCCGTTCCAACCGGCCTTCACCACGGTGCCGGTGCCGGTCGTACGCACCGGTTCGCCGATCGCCACGCGAAAGTCGATACCCGAATGTAGCGCCGGTTTGCCGAGAAGCGGATCCGTTCGCACACCGAACCCGCTGGTGATGGTTTTGCCAGGAGCAGGGTTGGCAAGGGGCAGGCGACTCACCTTCTGCTTCAGCAGATCGAGCCGATCGAGCGCCTCATCCAGTTCCTGCATGCGCGCTTCGAATTGGGAAGGATTGTCGATGGCGATCAGCGGGCCGCCGACATCGCCCTTGCCGTAACTTTCGTCCACCGGCAGTCCTGCGTCGGCGAGAGTTTCGGCTATCGTGTCGGCGGTCTTGTAGGTGTCCTCCGCGAGCGTGCTGATGCGTACCAGCTGCTCGTCCTCGATCGAGCGGAGCGACTTGTTGATTTCCACGAACAGCCTGTCGGCACGATCGGCCGCCGACTGCTGCGTTTCGGCGCTGTCGCGGTTGGACCAGAAGGAAAACGGTGCTGTTGCGCCAGCGTCGGCGTAGGTAAGCGTCGACATCTCGCCGATCGCCGCGCGAACGTCCGGCTTGGGCTCTGGAAGGGGCGCAACAGCCGGCATGCCGGCCGAGGTGTTCTCCGCGCGTTCCAGGACCGGTCCGAGCCGTCCATGACGCTGGGTGAGCTGCTTCTGGCGGGCCAGCAGTTCGGTGACCTTGGTTTCCATCAGCTGCTGGTCCAGCAGCTGGCGGCTGGTGATTCGGTCGACCTGCGCGCGCAGCGACGAGATCCGGTCTTCGTAGGATTGCTGCATGCGCGCC
>JAEUMA010000568.1 GCA_016793565.1 Rhizobiaceae bacterium | reverse complement strand
GGGATGGGAGGCCGCGTTGGCGACCGGGCTGGCGCGTCTGGCAGCCAAGGTAAGCCTGGATCGTGTCGAGGCGATCAGCTTCACCGCGGGCACCCATTCGACGGTGCTGCTCGACAGCGAAGGGCGGACGCTGCGTCCGGCGATCATGTGGTCGGACCAGCGCGCCGGTGCTGAAGCCGCCGAATTGAACCAGCGCTTCGGCGACCGCCTGATGGCAATCGCCCATAACCGCGCCGCACCGACCTGGTCGATCGCGCCGCTGTTCTGGCTGACGCGCAACGAACCCTCGACTGTCGACCGGACGGCACGCGTCTACTTCGTCAAGGACTGGCTTCGCTCACGGTTGACGGGAGACCACCTGACCGACCTCATCGATGCGCAAGGCAGCCTGCTTCTCGATGTCGACCGCAGGGAATGGTCCCAGGAACTCTGCTCGGCCATAGGCTGGCGGTCGGGAACCCTTCCCGAGGTCGCGGGCCCGACCGACCTCGCCGGAAAGGTGCTTCCCGAAGCTGCGCGGCGCTATGGCCTTCCCGAGGGCACTCCGGTCTACATCGGCACCTGCGATACCGCCGCCGAAGTCTGGGGGGCCGGTGCGATCAACGTCGGCGACACTGTGGTGAAACTCGCTTCCGCGGGTGTGGTCAACGTCGTCTGCGAAGCGCCGACGAAGAAGCCGGACGTCCCGTCGAAGCGTTTTGTCATCCCGGACCTGTTCTACGCGCTCGGAGCCATCAATTCCTGTGCGACCGCGCACAAATGGCTTTCTTCGCTGCTTCTCGGCGAAGCACCGTCCGAGACCGGCTTCGAGGAACTCGACCGCTTTGCCGCGGACATCGCGCCGGGCAGCGAAGGGCTGATGTTTCACCCCTATCTGATGGGCGAACGGGCTCCCTACTGGGATCCGGACCTCCGCGCGAGTTTCGTGGGATTGCGCATCGACCACCATCGCGGCCACGCCGTGCGGGCCTTCTACGAAGGTGTCGCCTTCGCGCTGCGCGATGCGGCCAGGCCGATGGGAGCGGCCGGCATTTCGCCGGGGCCGGCCGCACTGATCGGCGGCGGCGCGCGCAGCGACCTATGGGCATCCGTGGTCGCCAACGTCCTGGGACTGCCTGTCCGGCGACCGCTGCACGGCGACGCATCCTATGCCGCGGCCCTGATCGCCGCGGTCGGCGCCGGCGCCTTCGCAGACGAGCGCGAGGCAATCCGCCGATGTGTCCGCTTCGGGCCTGAGATCGCACCCGATCCGGCGGCCACAGCGACCTACGACGTCCTGTTCGACCGGTACCGCAGGGTCAAGGACCTTCTCACCGAGATCAATCACGAGATCAGCGGCCGCCAAGCGCCTGCCCGTTGATCCGAAACCGCGCGCGAAGCGCACTACAGGAGGAAAGCATGAAACTCGTCAGGACTATGACCCTGGCCGCGAGTCTCGCGGTCATGGCGGGAGCGGCGTTCGCCGAGGAGGACACCTTCAAGGTGGGCATGGTCACCTACCTGACGGGCGACTGGGGCTACCCCGGCACCTCGACCAAGCGCTCGCTCGAGATCGCGGCCGAGATGTACGGCCCCGTGCTTGGAAAGCCGATCGAACTCGTCATCGTCGACGCGCAGAACCCAAACAATCAGATTCCCGAGGCTCAGCGCCTGATGGCGCAGGGCATCAAGCACTTCATCCAGGGCTACAACCTGGTGCCGGTGCCGCTGGCCCGCTACATCGTGGACAATGGCGGCCTGATGGCCGACGGCACGAGCTGGTTCCCGGACCTGACCGAGGAAGGCGGCTACGACAAGTACTTCATGTTCATGCCGTCATGGAAGGACTTCTCCAAGACGCTGGTCGACTATTCGCTCAAGTTCGGCCAGGAAAACCTCGGCAAGAAGCCGGAGGAACTGAAGATCGCGCTGATCGGCAATCCGATCATGAGCTATGTCGGCGATGAGGCTGCCCGGATTCTCACCGAAAAGGGCCTGCCGCCGGCAATCCACGAGACCTACAGCAACGACATCGCCGACTTCACGCCGATCATCACCAAGATGAAGGAAGCCGGCATCGACATCGTCATCCCCTACCAGCTCGGCTCGGACGCGGAGCTCTATCGTCGCCAGGCCGCGGGCCTCGGCCACACGCCTCCGATCCTGCTCGCGGCCGGCGTCGGCTACGATCAGCCCGAATTCGCCAACATGGGCGACGCCGCGCTCGGCTCGATGTCGCTGTCCTACACAGTGCCGGAGATGCGCGAGGAATTCGCGCCGGGCCTCAAGGAGTTCAAGGAGAAGTACCTCGCCAAATATGGAGAACTGCCCGTGACGCACGGTCTGCAGACCTTCGCCACGGCTATGGCCTTCTTCCAGATGGTGGACAAGGCGGGCAGCTTCGACATCGACACGATCAGCAAGACCATGTCGGAGACCGTGATCGAACGGGGCAAGCTGCCCAACTACTGGGGCGTCAAGTTCGACAAGAACCACAACAACCTCTACGCCAATCCGCTGATCATCGGCCAGTGGGTTCCGGGCGAAGGCGGCAAGCCTGTCTACAAGGTCGTCTATCCGGAAGAACTCGCGGTCGAAAAGCCGATTATCCCCTATTTCAAGAAGAACTAGCAGCGAGGATTTCCTAAAGGGCGGCGGCCGACCCGGTCGGTCGCCACCCTCGAGGAAAGTCCCGGCGCGATCGATGCCATGACCTTCGACGTTTTCGCCACACTCCTCATCGGCGGCATATGCACGGGCGCCCTCTACGGGCTGTTCGCGAGCGGGTTGACATTCCAGCTTGGGTCGCTGTCGATCGCCAATTTCGGTCACGGGACCTGGCTGGTCCTGGCGATGTACACGTCGTTCTTCGCATTGCGCGTCTGGGGCGTGCCCCTGGCCGTACTCATCGTCGCGCTGCCTGTCGCCTATTTCGCGATCGGCTACCTGATCCGCAACTGGCTGCTCTCTCAGGCCACGCTGCCCGTACAGATACTGACCACGCTCGGCATCGCCATGATCATCGACGGC
>JAEUMA010000544.1 GCA_016793565.1 Rhizobiaceae bacterium | reverse complement strand
CTGGGCATATCGACGATATAGATAGTCCGGCAATATGGTCAGCAGGGAGCACAGAAAAAGCTCGATCATGCGCTATGTCCCGCGGATGCAGCCGCGCTTTGCGCCTGCGAGACGGCTGGGACGGTGGCCGATTGATCTTCCAGCCCAGGACCGGCCAACGATCCCTGTGGCACGCCGGACAGGCCCTCGTTTCGGGCCGCCATACGCTGCAAGGATTCGGCGATCGACACGACGGGTGTCCGGAAAACCGGAAACTGGATGAAGGCCAGCAGCAGGGCCATGATCCAGAAGATGTTCTGGTGCGTGAACAGCGCAATCAATGCGAGCACGGCGACAATTTCCATCTGCGTCCGGTTGGCCCGGTGTGCCATGCGTTCTGGCAGTGCATGCAGGTGGAAATAGAAGGCGCCGAGCAGCAGCACTATCACCACCACGACCACGACCATACGTTGAAGAGCGTGTCGGTGGCGCCGGGCGGCGTGATGAAAAACGGCAGATGGCCAGTCGCCGCAGGGTGAATCTGTTCGGTCATCGGGCATCCTTTGTGCGTAGCTGCGCACCCGCACGGGGCGCGATATAGAAGAGGCACCCCATCGATGGGTGTCGGCCCGGACGAACGAAAAGACCAGTTCGCCGGTGTTACTTACAGTTAGCCGGAGCCGCCCTAGTCGACGCGCGCCATGCCACAGACGCAGGATGGTTGATGTCCCGGCCGTTCAGGCCGCCTTTTTCAGACCCACCAGGATGCGCTCGATCAGGTACGCGTGTAGGTTTCGGCTCTCGAGGTCTGCGACAGCACGATTGCCATAGTCCGGATCAATTGTGAGGATGCGCTCGACCGCCTCGGCATCCTCGTGACGACGGCCCAGTTCCGCTGCGGCGATGGCCACCGCGACATGCCCGTACAGGACATGCGGCGCCAACACCCGGCGCGCCTCGTTCAGGGCGTGTTCGAACCGGCCCTGCGCGAGATGATAGAGGAACATGCCAATGCGATAGCCGCCAGGTTGCGCGGGCTTCCTTGCGAAGGCCTCATCGAGAAGTGGCACCGCCTTTTCCCACTCCATCAGGAACGCGTAGCGCTGGCCGAGTTCGGCCAGAATGGTCATGTCATTCGGATTGAGCCGCCTGCCGGTCTCCAAAGAAGCAAGGCTGGCCGATACGTCGTTCGCGAACCAGTAAGCGACGGAGCGCGCATAGTGGCTCCAACTCGAATTGGGGGCGAGCTCTATGGCATGATTGGCAAGCTCCAGCGCGCGCTCGGAGGGATCGAAATCGAGCGGCACGACATTGTGCCGGAACCGCTGAATATTCGAGTAGACCAGCGAGAGGCAGGCAAAGGCTTCGGCGTAGTTTGGATCGGCCACGATCGTCCGCTCCAGGCATTGCCTGACGGGCTCGACAAGAAGCCGATCGAATGTTTTCCCGTACTTATAGAAATATAGCACACAGCTGTAGCTGGTGAGCTGTGACGGCGGCTCACCTTCGCTATCCTTCGCCTTGTCTATGAAGATGATCCCATAGGGTTGGGCAAGCTCGCGGGCGACGGTATCGGCTATTTCGCTCTTCAACGCGAATAGTTCGGACATAACCGGTTTGGCCTGGTAGCTGTCGGCCCACACCATCTGTCCTGTGCCGGCCTTGATAAGGACGGTCTCGACTTGCAGCCGTTCATCGGTCAGCGCGGCGCTGCCGCGCAGGATGTAATCCGGCTGCACCTGAGGCACATCGGCCTCACCAGCAGGTGCCCAGCGCATGTAGACGCGCATGCTGGTGAAGCGCGTGAGGCGCACTGCCAGCGACCGCGTAAGGCCTGACGCGAAGTTTGGGTTCGCCGCTGAATCGCCGTCCTGCTCGAACTGCTCGATGAGAATGACCGGTCCGCCCTGAGCCAACGCCGATTTCGAGCTCGCGTTGACCGCCTCGTCGCTCCGCTCCGCCCTGGCTTCGATGACGACCGGTGCGTAGGAGCCTTTTGGGATGACGAGTTGCAGTGGCTCCTGCTGGCCGCCGGTCAGGTAGTACCGCTCGAGCGTACGGCGAAGGCGCCCGGCCTCAATGCGGACAATCGAGTCCACATGGGGATCAAAGCTGACATCGCGACCGAAGACAGAAGTGGCGATGGTGTAGGCCTTGATGCGGTCGGCTCGACC
>JAEUMA010000523.1 GCA_016793565.1 Rhizobiaceae bacterium | reverse complement strand
ATCGCTTCGGCGCCCAGTCCGGAAAAAAGCTTCTTGTTGTAGCGAAACGACCGCGACGCTTCCGGGGAAACCTGCTTGTCCATGGAAGGTCGTCACGTCCTCTGCTACTCCGCAGCGTCCTGCCGCTCGGCATCCGTATTGAGCGACCCCGCGACGGTCTCTGCCATCGCCACGGCTGATGCGGCATCGACCGCTATGAGGTCGAAGCCCGCGTCGATCGCGCCTTGCGGATTGTCCATAACCATGCTGCCCCCCGCAATCAAGATGATAGACCGGTTGAGGGAACGCGCCCTGAGCTTGCGGCCGAGTTCCGCGAGATCGGGCAGCAACCGCTCGACACTGATCGATACGCCGATCACCTGGTAGTGGTTGAGGCCCACGAGGCGCATCGACTCCAATTCCTCGCCCATGCCGCAGCAGTCCACGTCCCAGCCCGCGCGTCTGAATGCGTCGTCGACCACGGAAAGCCCGAACGAATGCTGCTCGCCCGGGGCCGGAAGCAGCAGCGCGCACCGGGAGAGGTCGGGGAGGGTGGCCGGCGGATATTCGAGCGCCAGACGCCGGAACAGCCGCTGCATGCGCGAGACAGCGATCGTCACCTTCAGGAAATCGCACTCGTCCGAGCACCAGTTCTCACCGATCACCCGCGCCGCCGGCTCCATCAGCAGCTCAACCACGCGCTGCGGATCCCAGCATGAGTCCATCGTTTCGGCGAGCATGTCCTGGCAGCGGTCCGAATCCTCGTCGAACAGCGCCTCCACGAACTCGCTGATGCGGGCGCCCTGCTGGACGCTCACCTGATGCAGCCTGGCCTGCTTGCGGCCGATCGTGTGCATGATCCAGCCGTCGGCAAGGTCGGGCGCCGGCAGTGCGGTCCAGAGATCATCGACTACGGCTAACCCGGACGGCGCGCTCCAGCCAAATCGGGAGACGGCGCGCTCGTTCTGAGATTCGCGGCAGTCGGCGAGCCCACGCGACCCGCGCGAATATGTAATGCGTCCCTGGACCATTCCTTGGCGACCCCACTCGTTCGCCAACGAAAAGATGCCGCGGTCTTTACGCCGCGTTCCGGCTTGGGGCTGCGCCCTCGAGAGCCCAGTCGCAAGTCGCGCAGTCTTTGCGCTGATGCTTCACTCCACTGGGTAGGCTACGTCCCGCTGCCCGCGATTTCCAGTCGCAGAAACTACCTATTCAGCAAAATATGTAAACGACAATTTACGTCATGATTGATTGACACTTTTGCGTGCCCAGGTCTAAGGTCGGGCGGGTCGATACAGCATCGATACCAGGGGAGGACGTTTAGGGTCGTGGCAAACTCGCAGCACAGGCTGACCAAACGAGGCTCGCCGGGGCTCTATACGACAGAGCAGCGCCGGCGCCGCGACGCCTCTGGCTGGACCACCGTGCAAGGATTGCTCGCCCCAATCCAATTTCTGGCGTTCCTGGTCAGTCTGGCGCTCATCGTCCGCTACCTGGCAACCGGCGAGGGTCTCGCAGCCGCCACCGTATCGATCGTCATCAAGACCGGCCTGCTCTACGCGATCATGATTACCGGCGCGATCTGGGAAAAGGTCGTGTTCGAACGCTGGCTCTTCGCCGAGGCCTTCTTTTGGGAAGACGTCGTCAGTATCCTCGTCCTGGCGCTCCACACGGCATATCTGGCCTGTCTTCTCGGCGGGTTCCTGTCGTCGCAAGAGCAGATGATCCTCGCCCTTGCGGCCTATGCCAGCTACACCGTGAATGCCGGCCAGTTCCTGCTCAAGCTTCGCGCCGCCAGGCTGTCCGCCCCGCAGCCAAGCGC
>JAEUMA010000493.1 GCA_016793565.1 Rhizobiaceae bacterium | reverse complement strand
CGATTACGGCGCGGCTTCCGCCCAGGCGGAATTCGCCCTCGACGAGCCCGTGAAGCCGGGCGCGCGGCCGCTGTATGAGCAGCCGGAAATGCCGCTCGCGCTGCCGCGGCGCGGCGGCCGCGAGATCGCCGCCAAGGCGTCGCGGGACCTGACCGAACATGTTTGGGCCGGCCACCCGGTCCGCCTGCAACTGAAGGTGACCGACGACGCCGGCCAGGAAGGCGTGAGCGAGGTCAAATCGTTCGTGCTGCCGGAGCGTCCCTTCACCAACCCACTGGCGCGCGCGCTGATCGAGCAGCGGGGCATGCTGGCGCTCGACGCCAACAGCAAGCCCGCCGTGCTCGACCTGATGGACGCCATAACGCTACGGCCGGAGGACACATTCGACACGATGGCGCACTATCTCGGCATCGTGAGCGCGGAAACCCGCCTCAAGATGGCGGAGACGGACGACCAGCTTCGTGAGGTCGTTGCCTATTTGTGGGAGGTCGCGCTCTCGATCGAGGACGGCGACCTGTCGGCTGCCGAGAAGCGGCTGCGGCAAGCGCAGGAGAACCTCAAGCAGGCGCTGGAGAACGGCGCCAGCGACGAGGAACTCGACCGGCTGATGAAGGAACTGCGCGAAGCAATGAACGACTTCCTGCGCGAGTTCGCCGAGCGCGCGCAGCGCAATCCCAACAGCGCCGAGCAGATGCCGCAGGAAAACGGCCGCGAGCTACGCCAGAGCGACCTTCAGAAGATGCTCGACCAGATCGAGGATCTGGCGAAGTCGGGCAACAAGGACAAGGCGCAGGAACTGCTGTCGCAATTGCAGGACATGATGAACAACCTGCAGGCCGGCCGCCAGCAGCGTCAACAGCAGGGCCAGAACGGCCAGCAGAGCGAGATGCGTCAGCAGATGGACAAGCTGGGCGACATCATGCGCCGTCAGCAGGAGATGATGAACGAGACCTTCCGTCTGGATCAGATGCAGCGCGGCAACCAGCAGCGCGGCCGCGACCGCGGTCAGCAGCGCGGCGACCAGGGCGAAATGGGCGAGGGCGAGCAGGGCGACCAGCCAGGCAACGGCATGACGCCGGAGGAATATGCCGACGCGCTCAAGCAGTTGCAGGAGGGCCAAGGCCAGCTTCAGGGCGATCTGGAATCGCTGATGAAGGGTCTAGAGGGCATGGGAATCCAGCCCGGCGAGGGCTTCGGCGAGGCAGGCGACGCGATGGGTGAGGCCGAAGGTGCGCTAGGCGATGCGCAGGGCGACCGCGCGGTCGGCGAACAGGGGCGCGCGCTGGAGGCGCTGCGTCGTGGGGCCCAGGACATGATGCAGCAGATGCAGCAGGCTATGCAGGGCGAGGAAGGCGGCAGCGAGCAGGGCGGCCGCCAGCAGAACGCGGACCGAGATCCGCTCGGTCGTCCGCGCGCTACGACCGGCCCCGACTTCGGCGATTCCGTCAAGGTTCCCGACGAGATCGACGTTCAGCGCGCGCGTCAGATCCTGGAGGCGATTCGCAAACGGCTGGGCAATGCGCTCAGTCCCGAGATCGAGCGCGATTATCTCGAGCGGCTGCTCGATCTTCGCTGACCAGCAGGTTCTTTATGCGTCGCCGGTAACGATGCCGACGAAAGGCAGCTCGCGGAAGGCGTGCGCCACGTCCATGCCGTAGCCGACGACGAAATAGTCCGGGCACTCGAAACCGACGAAGTCGGCCGTCAGTTCGGTCTGGCGGCGCGTGTGCTTGTCGAGAAGCACGGCGATGGCGCAGCTTCGGGCGCCGCGCGACAGCATCAGGTCGCGGGCGAATTTCAGCGTCTTGCCCGATTCCAGAATGTCGTCGATGAGCAGCACGTCGCGGCCGGCGACGTCGTTGTCGATGTCGCGCAGCACCCGAACCTCGCCGCTGGTCGTGCCTGCGCCGTAGCTGGAGATGAAGATGAACTCGACCTCCGGCGACAGGCCGGTGTCGTGCATGGCCCGAATGAGATCGGCTGCGAAGATGAAAGAGCCCTTCAGCACCGAGATGACGAGAAGGTCGTTGTATTCGTGCGCCGCGATGTCCTTCGCCAGTTCGAGGTTGCGGCGAGCGATGGTCGAGGCCGAGAACAGCACCTCGATGGATTTTCCACGGACGACGGGCATCGTTATCCTATTCGACGAAGGTGACCGAGACGGTTTGAACACCTTCCTTAGGCACCTCGAAGCGACCGGAAAAGGCGAATCGTTCGCCTTCGCCCAGCGAGCGGCCGGATGTCCCCAGTCTGTAGCGGGTGACGCTGCCGTCGAGCCCGGTGACGGCGATGCTGAGCGGCGGAAGCGGGCGTGCCTCGGTGCCGTCGTTGACCGCCTCGCCGTCGACGAGCAGCACCGAACGGGAGGCTGCGGGCTCGACACTTGAGGACAGGCCGGCGATCCTCAGTCCGCCGTTGCCGGCGGATGCCGTAGGGGCCATGGCGCCGAGGTCGAACAGCGCATGACCGCCCGACACCCAAAAGGCGAGCGCGGCGGAAGCGAGCCCGCCCGTCCAGAAAGCGGCGCCGGCACGACGTCCGCGTATGCTGCGAGGTTCGGCGGCGTCGCCGCGAAGGCTGCCCAGACCCGTCGCCGGCGGTCGCGAATCAGGTGTGACCTGCGCCGGCGCGTCCTGCGGGCGACGTGCCGGCTCGACGGTCTCGTATACGGCGTCGACGACGTCAGGGTAGGCTTGCGCCTGCCGTGCGTGAGGCAGCGTGCTCGTCATGATTTCGCCGGAAACCGGTCGTGTGTTGCGCGCGTCAGCCATGCGGGCCGGGTCGTTCTTTCCGCGTAATTCGGCTCCAGCGTTAGCTGAGAATGGTTAATGCTTCCGAACCCGCCCTTGCGGAAAGGCCTCACCGACGTTGCGATTAACCGGGAGTTAACCATGCGGGACGATGGTCGGACCGGGGTGGCGGAACGGCTTTCCGCATCGGAAAGACGACGAGGTCAGCAGGGCTCCCGACCATGATCCGCTTCGAGAACGTCGGTTTGCGCTACGGCATGGGCCCGGAGATCCTCCGGGACATTTCGTTCGACATTCCCGAACGCTCGTTCCAGTTTCTCAGTGGCCCCTCCGGTGCCGGGAAGACGACCCTGCTGAGGCTGCTGTTCCTTTCGCTGAAGCCGACGCGAGGACTGATCTCCATTTTCGGAAAGAATCGCGCGACGATCGGGCGCAGCGAACTGCCGCAGCTGCGGCGGCGCATCGGCGTGGTGTTCCAGGACTTCCGCCTGCTCGACCATATGACCACCTACGAGAACGTAGCGCTTCCGCTTCGGGTACGCGGGCGCGACGAGGCAGGATATCGCAGCGACGTGACGGAACTGCTGAAATGGGTCGGGCTCGGCGACCGCATGCATGTGCTGCCGCCGGTGCTTTCGGGCGGCGAGAAGCAACGCGCGGCGATCGCGCGGGCGCTGATCGAACAGCCGGAGATCCTGCTGGCGGACGAGCCCACCGGCAATGTCGACCCGCCGCTGGCGCGGCGGCTGCTGCGCCTGTTCATAGAGCTCAACCGCCTCGGCACCGCTGTGGTGATCGCCACGCACGACCTCACGCTGATGGACCAGGTCGACGCGCGTCGCATGATCCTCGCCGGCGGGAGGCTCGAAGTCTATGACTGACGTCCCCGCGGCGGAGGTGGTCGCGCCGGCGCGAAGCAAGCCGGAACGGCGGATGGCGCCGATCGTGCCGCCCGGCAACGTCGCCGGCAGCGCGCTCATCCTGGTGATCGCGATCATGACGTTCCTGTCGTGCCTGACGCTCGGCGCCGTCAGCCTGGTGCGCGACACCGCCTCGGCCTGGGAGAGCCA
>JAEUMA010000485.1 GCA_016793565.1 Rhizobiaceae bacterium | reverse complement strand
GCGGTCAGGTCGTCCTGGGGATGTGCAACGCGAACGGAAATCACCGTTCGGAAAATGGAGGGAAATGAAGCATGAAACGAACACTCGTTATGGCACTCGTGGCCGCAGGCTCGATCGCAGGTCTCTCGGGTGCGAATGCGCAGGAGAAGATCACCATCGGCGTATCGTACCAGAACCTGGCCTTCCCATTCGTCGCCGCTCTTCAGAAAGCCGCACAGAACGCCTGCGCCGCTCTTGACGTCGAATGCATCGAGGCGGACGCCGTCAACGACACCGCCAAGGAACTCACCAACGTCGAGAGCATGCTGGCGAAGGGCATCAACTGCCTCGCTTTCGAGGCGGCCAGCCTCGAGGCCTCCGTCGCGTCGATCAACGCCGCCAACGCGAAGGGCGTTCCGGTGGTGCAGTTCAACGGCAAGGCCGCGGGCGGCGACTACGTCACCTTCGTCGGATCGGCGCAGACAGATTCGGGCGCAAAGCTTGGCCAGTTCCTCGAGAAGCTGCACAAGAGCTCCGGCAAGGAGCGACTGCGTGGTATCTATCTGCACGGGGTTGCGGGCCAGATAACGGACATCGCCCGTAGCGAAGGGTTGAAGAACTATCTGAGCGGCGCCGGTCTCGGTGACAAGATCGAGTTCGTCGAGCAGTACGCGGACTACGACCGCGGCAAAGGTCAGGCGGTAACGGAGAGCTTGCTCACCAAGGACAAGAACTACGACTTCATTGTCGCCAACAACGACGACATGATCCTCGGTGCCCTACAGACGGTGAACCAGTTCGGTCTGAAAATTCCGATGGCCGGAGTGGATGGTCTTCCCGAGGCGCTCGCGGCGATCAAGAAGGGCCAGCTGGCCGCGACCGTCTTCCAGGATCCGGAGGGTCAGGGCGGCGGCGGCATTTGGGGCTGCTATCTGGCGACCAAGGGTGTGAAACTTCCAAAGGAATTCCTGATCCCCTTCACACTGGTCGATTCGAGCAATGTCGACGACTTCGTGGCGATCGCCGACCGCGTCTACGTCAAATAGGACGGGAGAAGAGCGCCAACAGGGGCCGGGGGTGACGGCGACCCTCCCGGCTCCCCACAAAGGAGAAGTGCAGATGGATGTGAGATCGATCGAAGGCGTCAAAGCGTCTCCCGAGCACCAGGGCACGGTGCCGGTGTGGTGGCTCTTCAAACCGCGCGAGATGCGCGAGGAAACGCTCGGAGGGCATCTCGAACTGGTCAGCGAGTTCGAGGTGTTGGGTGGCGGCGAGGTTCACCCCCATAGTCACCCGACATTCGAGTTCTACTACGTGATTTCCGGCCGCGGAATCATGACGATCCAGGGCGAGGACCGAGAGATCCGCCAGGGCGACTTGGTGAAGATTCCCCCGAACGCCATTCATAGCCTCAAGCCGGTTAGCGACAACGCTTCAATCCGGTGCCTGGCCTTCGCCGTCGCGGTGAAGGATGCGGAGCCGATCGACTATTCATCGGAATAGCAACCCGGCGCCGTCAGCAGCAATCAAGGAGAATGCGAGATGTCACGCCCTGTGACCCTGTATGCCGGCATGGCTGGCGACACCGACGACGGCCGTTTCATCAGCAGCGGCCTCTACCGCAGCCGCGACGGCGGCGCCTGGGAAGAGGTCGCCACGACAATGCTCCCTGCGCCCGAAGTGCGTGCCATTCTGTCCGATCCGGCCGACCCGGCCTCGGTGATGATCGGCACCCAGAGCGGGATCTTCCATAGCGCCGATTATGGCGCCACCTGGCAACGCCTCACGGCTCCGTCTCCCGAATTGGCCGTCTGGACCTTGTTCCGACACCCTTCCGAACCGGCGACCATATTCGCAGGCTACGAGCCTTGTGCCTTATACCGGAGCGCCGACAACGGGGCGACATGGGAGAAGCTGCAGGTGGTCGGCTCGTGGCCGGACATCACAAGTGGCCCAGAGATGCCAAAGAGGGTGACCGGCATCGCCGTTGAGCCGGGAAAGCCGGACACGATCTACATCAGTCTCGAGATAGGCGGCCTGCTGAAGAGCGCCGACGGCGGTAAGAGCTGGGTGGCCATGATCGACGGCGTGTATGTGGTCGAGGACTCGGTCGACCTTCATGGCGTAGTCGTCAGCCCTACCCGTCCGAAGCTGGCGACAGTCACCACCCGCGTCGGCGCCTTTCAAAGTGCCGATGGAGGTCGGCACTGGCGGAAGCTGCCTGTGCCTCCCCTCCGTGAGAAGGGTTCGTACTGTCGTGCCATCGTCTACGCGCCGGACCGGCCCGATACGATCTACCTGGGGGCAGGAAACGATTTCGATGGCGATCTGGGAGCGCTCTTCTGCAGCGACGACAATGGCGCTACTTGGAAGGCGGCGATACTTCCGGGACCGCTGAAGAGCACCATCTTCGCCGTCGCCG
>JAEUMA010000465.1 GCA_016793565.1 Rhizobiaceae bacterium | reverse complement strand
CGCCCGTGACGACCTCTGGAACTATGCCGGCGTGCTTTTCGCCAGCATCGAGGCCGACGCGCCCTGGCCGGATATCGAGGTCCAGCTCGGACCGGAACTGTTCGAGCAGCAGACCGGTCCCGCGGGCTATCCCTCCGCGCCGTTCGGCTTCACCGCCTATTTCACCGTGAACCGGGCCCGTAGCGAAGGCACCGTTGGCCTGGCCTCGCCGGATCCGGCCGCGTTTCCGCGCGTCGATCCGGCCTACTTCACAGACCCGGACGGCTACGACATGCACATCATGACGGGCGGCGTTGCCCTGGCCCGCCGGCTTTTCGCGGCGCCGGCGATGGCCGGATGGATCGGCCCCGAACTCGCTCCGGGCGCGGACTGCCGTCGGCCGCAGGACATCGAGGACTACATCCGCCAGACGGCGACGACCGGCTATCACCCGGCCGGCACCTGCCGCATGGGCGATCCCGCCGATGCCGGTGCCGTCGTCGACCCGCTGCTGCGGGTGATCGGCGTTCGCGGCCTGCGTATCGCCGACGCCTCCATCATGCCGACGATGGTGAGCGTCAATATCGCCCCGACCTGCATGATGATCGGCCATCGCGCCGCCGAACTGATCGCCCGCTGACGCCACCCGCCCGACGTCGGCGAGCCGTTTGACCCGGGCGACCATCCTCAACTATTGCTTCGGCAATTCCGATCGAAAGTACCGCCAGTGCAAGACAATATCTACGCCACCAACCACACCAGCTTCACCGTAGCCGACATGGACCGCGCGGTGGCGTTGTTCTGCGACGGGCTCGGCTTCGAGCTCATCTCGCGCGCCGGACGCGATCCCGCGTCGATCCGCACCATAACCGGGGTGGCCGGCGCAGAGGTCGACATCGCTTATCTTCGCCGCCCCGACCACGTCGTCGAGCTGATCGAATACAAGGCGCCGGACGACCGCAAGGACCCTGCTCTGCGCCCGTGCGACACCGGTTTCGCCCACCTCGCCTTCGATGTCCGCGACATCGACGCCGCCATCGCCCATCTGGCGGCCTATCATGCCGAGCCGATCTCGCCTCCCTACGTCAACAAGGTGGGAGGCCCCAATGCCGGCGCCCGCATTTCCTACCTGAGCACGCCCGACCGCGTCACCATCGAGCTGATCCAGCGGCCGTCCTGAGAGGCCGCCACTCAGTACATGCGACGCCCGCTGGGGTGACTACCGCCGCTCCGGAATGCCTGGCGGTAGCGCCTCGGGCTGGTCTGGCAGTGTGCCTGGAAGGCCCGGAAGTAGGCCGACGGCGAGGCGAAGCCGCTGGCCAGCCCGGTGTCGCTGATGCTGAGCGGGCTGTAGAGCAACAGATGCTTGGCGTGCTGGATGCGCAGTTCGAGGTAGTATTTCTTCGGGCTGGAGCCGATGTGCCGCTCGAACAGATATTGCAGCTCACGCGCCGACACGCCGCATTCCGCCGCGATGGCGCTTATCGATAGCGGATACTCAATCGCCTCCAGCATCAAGCCGCGAGCGCGGGCGAGGATCGGAATCTCCATCCAGGGCAGATCGGCGAGGGCGTCGCGCTGGCGCGTGTCGGCCGGCCTCGGCGCGTTGTAGATCATGTCGTTGCCGACGGCCCTGCGGATCGCCGGTCCGCACAGGCGCTCCAGCAGGCACATCGACAGATCGAGCACGGAAACCTGGCCGGCGCAGGTCGAACGGTTGCGGTCGATGACGTAGAGCTGCTCCACCAGCTCGATCTCGGGAAAGCGGTCCCGGAACGAAGCGAACGTGCTCCAGTGGCCGGTGATCCTGTAGCCGTCCAGCAGCCCCGCCTCCGCCAGCAGGATCGGCGCCACATCTACCGCGCATATATGCGCGCCGCGCGCCGACTGCCGTCTCAGCCACCGCAGGAGCTGCGCCTTGTGCTCCTCGTCGACGCCGTAGGTGATGATCAGGATGACGAGATCGTACTGGCGGCCATGGTCCAGCGTGGCCGGCGGCGGCAGCGAGACGTGTAGGCCCGTCGGCGCGGCCTTTTCGTCCAGCGCTATGAAATCGATGTCGAACAGGTCGGATCTGCTCAGCCGGTTCGCCGTTCGGAAAGGCTCGATCGAGAGAAGCGTGCTGTGCCAGGAGGGTTCGGGTCCGATGACCAACGCGACCGAATGACGCCGGTCGGGATGATCCAGGCCTGCCCGCGGCTCGGAACCCGGTTCTGCGATGACCGTCGCCGCAGCACCCGTCGCGCTTCTGTGCATCATCCACTCTTCGCTGATATGCATT
>JAEUMA010000456.1 GCA_016793565.1 Rhizobiaceae bacterium | reverse complement strand
AGTCTGCCGACAACGGGGCCCGTCGTTCAGAACCAGCGTGACGTTGCCTCCATAGGCGGCATACCTGGCAAGCCCGTCGATGCCGCGGCCCTGCTGCCGCAGGCGCCGACGGTTGCTCCTGCGCCGTCTACCGCGCCCCGTGTGGCAAGCCTGTCGACGGAGGCCGGACCGGCGCAGGCGACGGTGAAGACCACGACCAAGGGTTCCAAGCCCGGCCGTCGCGACAAGCGTCCGCAGCCAAAGCCGGTGGTCGTCTCGGCCCAGCCCGCCGCCGCCCGGTGGGCGTTCGACAACAATTACGTCGCGCAAAGAACGGCCGGCACCAAGGCGCCGTCGCTGGCCTACAATATCGTGCGTACCGCCCCGCGCGAGGTCTACACCGCAGGCTTCTCTGCCGGCGAGCAGACGGTCGCCGCTAACAAGTTCACAGGCAACGCGGTGACGTTCCTCTCCGTCGCACGGTTCGAGACGAACTGAGCCGGCGGCCGCGGCGATGCGCGCCCGCGCAAGCGGTCGCGGGTGTAAAGCTCAGACGACCTTCAGCTTGGCCGCCTCGCGTGCCAGCTCCTCGATCTCGTCCCACTTGCCGGCCTTGACGAGCGCGTCCGGCGCGCTCCACGAGCCGCCGACGCAGACCACGTTGGGCAGCGACAGGTAGTCGCGCGCATTGTTGGCGGCAATTCCACCCGTCGGGCAGAAGCGTATCCCGGCAAAGGGCGAGGCAAGCGCCTTGAGATAGGCCGCTCCGCCAGATTGTTCGGCCGGGAAGAACTTCAGGAAATCGAGGCCCGCTTCCTTTGCCGCCATGATCTCGCTGGACGTGACGGCACCCGGCAGTAGCGGAACCGGGCTTGCCGACGCGGCGTCGAGCAATTGCGGCGTCAGTCCGGGGCTGACGATGAAACGCGAGCCGGCCGCCACTGCCTGGTGGAACTGGTGCGCGTTCAGAATGGTGCCGGCGCCCACCACAGCCTCAGGCACGGTGGCCGCCGCCTTGATCGCATCCAGCGCGGCATCGGTGCGCAGGGTGATCTCGATGACGCGAAGGCCGCCGCGCGCAAGCGCGCGGGCAAGCGGCGCGGCGTGCGCGACATCGTCGATCTTCAGAACGGGGATGACGGGCTGTCCGTCCAGCAGGGAGAGCAGCAGATCGGTCTTCGTGGTCATAGCGTCGCGCATCCGAGGACAGTTTTCAACCGATTAGCAGAAGGGTGTTTCCAAGTCCACGCGCCGCCTCGGGCTTGCGCTGATGCTGCGTCGAGGCTAGGCGATGGCATGTCGACCGACCAACCCGAAATCCGCGTCGCCGCGCTCTACAGGTTCGTCCGCCTGGAGGATCCCGAAGCCCTCAGGCAGCCGCTCGCCGCGTTCTGTTGCCAGCGCGGCATCAAGGGCACGCTTTTGCTGGCGCGCGAAGGGATCAACGGCACGGTTGCCGGTGGCGGCGCGGCCATCGCCGAACTCGTCGATTGGCTGCGCTCGATGCCTGGTTTTACCGAGCTCGAGCTGAAATACAGTTCGGCGGCGACCATGCCCTTCCATCGCATGAAAGTCCGGCTCAAGGCGGAGATCGTCACCATGGGCGTCGAGGGTCTCGATACGTCCGAGGCCGGGACCTATGTCGAGGCGGCCGACTGGAACGCGCTGATCGCAGACCCCCGGACGGTCGTCATCGACACGCGCAACGACTACGAGGTGGCGCTCGGCACTTTCGAGGGGGCCATAGACCCCATGACCGAGCGCTTCGCGGATTTCCCTGTCTGGGCGCAAGCGCACCGGCAGGATCTCGAAGGCCGCCGCGTCGCCATGTTCTGCACGGGCGGCATCCGCTGCGAGAAGGCCACGGCCTACGTGAAGTCGCTGGGCATCGACGAGGTGTTCCATTTGCGTGGCGGCATCCTCAAATATCTGGAGACGGTACCGCAGGCCGAAAGCCGCTGGCAGGGCGAGTGCTTCGTGTTCGACGAGCGCGTCGCGGTGCGGCATGGGCTCGAGACCGGAAAGGCGGTGCTCTGCCGCGCCTGCCGCAGGCCTTTGCGCGCGGAAGAGTGCCTGTCGCCCGACTATCGCGAGGGCGTCTCATGTCCGCATTGCATTGGAGAGCGCAGCGACGCCGACCGTGAGCGCTACGCGGAGCGGCATCGCCAGGTGGAACTGGCCGCGCGCCGGGGGGCGGGCGCCCA
>JAEUMA010000429.1 GCA_016793565.1 Rhizobiaceae bacterium | reverse complement strand
GACGTCGCTGGAAGCCATCCTGCCGGCGCTGCGCGGACGCTTCGGCAGCGCCGAGATCCGACCGATCCATGCCCGGCAAGACGCGCCGGCGATCCGCATCGTGCTGCGCGCCACGCGCGGCGCCCGTGGCACCTTCAAGCTGCTCGCGCCGCTCGTTCTGCATGACGCCGGCAGCGACCGCTTCTCGGAGCGGGCGGACGCCATCAACAACGGCCGCACATCCCTTTTCGGCGATTGATCGCCGCGCCATTGCGCATGGCTTCGGCCTTCCTACATGATGATTGTCCGTGGAGACCAAATTGAAGCGACTTTTCAGCCGCCTCCTTCCCAAATCGATGCGCAGCGACGCCGTCACCATCCCCGTGGTGCGCCTGCACGGCGCGATCATGGCGGGAGGAACGGCGCTGCGTCCCAATTTGGCGCTTTCATCCTGCGCCGGCCTGCTTGAAAAGGCCTTCGCGCTGGACGCGCCGGCCGTCGCCATCTCGGTCAATTCGCCGGGAGGCTCGCCCGTCCAGTCGCGGCTGATCTTCCGGCGCATTCGTGATCTCGCCGCCGAGAAGAACAAGCGGGTGCTGGTCTTCGTGGAAGACGTCGCCGCCTCCGGCGGCTACATGATCGCGCTGGCCGGCGACGAGATCATCGCGGACCCCTCCTCCATCGTTGGCTCGATCGGCGTCGTCTCGGCATCTTTCGGCTTTCCCGAAATGCTGAAGAAGATCGGCATAGAGCGGCGCGTCCACACCGCCGGTAGCAACAAGGCGGTGCTCGACCCCTTTCAGCCGGAAAGGCCCGAAGACGTCGAGCGCCTGAAGACGCTGCAGCTCGAAGTACACGAGACCTTCATCGATCTCGTAAGGGAGCGCCGGGGCGACAGGCTGAAGGACGATCCCGATCTCTTCACCGGCTTGTTCTGGACCGGCAAGCGCGGTGTGGAGCTGGGCCTTGTCGATGCGCTCGGCGACATGCGGGCCGTGCTGAAGGCGCGCTACGGCGAAAAGACCAAGCTGCGCCTGATTTCGGCGCCCCGCGGCCTGCTTGGACGCCGGCTGCCGCTGTTCGGCGCCGCCGCCGGAGCCGAGATAGGGGCGGCCGCGACGGCGGCGCTGCTGGACGCCGCGGAAGAACGCGCGCTCTGGGCTCGGTTCGGCCTTTGAGTTTGAAGGAAAGGACGCTAGGATAGGCGGCGTCCGTAGGATCGCGGCCGGGACAATAGGGTCTGCCGCTTGCGGAGGAGCATTGTGAAATGCCACAGCTCATTTTCCTCGCCGTCGTAGGCGCCGTCGCCTATTTCGGATACCGCTCCTTCGTGCGCGAGGCGCAGCGGGTCACGGCGAAAGTGCGGCGGCATGAAAAAGAAGCCGCGACTGGGTCGCACGGCACGCTGGTTAAGGATCCGAAGACGGGTGAATACCGCCTCGCCAAGGATTGATGATACGCCGCCGGCCGGCCAAGTTTCCGTTATCGCACCGGCCAAGATCAATCTCGCCCTTCACGTTACCGGCCGCCGCGAAGACGGCTACCACGACATCGAGACGCTGGCCGTGTTCGCCCGCTTCGGCGACCGCATCGTGGTTTCCCGGTCGGAATGCGACCGCTTCTCCGTGTCGGGGCGCTACGCTCCCGACGTGCCCCTTGATGCAACCAACCTCGTTCTGAAGGCGCGCGATTCGCTGCGCGAGGCGGTCGGCGAGCAACCGGCACAACCGGTGGCGATCGACCTGGAAAAGAACCTGCCGGTCGCCTCCGGCGTGGGCGGCGGGTCGAGCGACGCGGCGGCCACGCTGAGGGCGCTGTGCGATCTGTGGGACGCCTCCATCCACGCGCCGGAACTGGCCGCTATCGGGCTGCGGCTCGGCGCCGACGTGCCGATGTGCCTGGCTATGCGGCCGCTTCTGGCGCGCGGCATCGGCGACGACATTGCCCCGATCGACCAGTTTCCCGCGCTGGGGATCGTGCTGGTCAATCCGGGCGTGCAGGTTTCGACGGCGCAAGTGTTCGGGCAGCTGGAGCGCACCGACCATCCTGGCCTGCCGCCCTTGCCGCGAAAGCTGGACTTCCACAGCTTGCGCGGCTGGCTGGAAGAAACGCGCAACGATCTGCAGCCGGCGGCCTGCACCCTCCAGCCGCCGATCGCCGCCGCGCTGAGCGCGCTCAAACGGGCCGACGCTGCCTTCTGGCGCATGTCGGGGTCCGGCGCGACCTGCTTCGGGCTCTACGAAAGCGGCAACGCCGCCAAGCGCGCCGCCGCGCAAATTCGCGGACGCCACCCCGACTGGTTCGTCGCAGCCACGAGAACACTGGATCCGGAGAACGCGGGAAATGGCACGGATTGACGAGACCAGGCCCTTCGTGCCGATCGGCATCGCCGTGCTCACCGTGTCCGACACGCGCAGCCTCGCCGACGACAAGTCTGGCCAGACACTGGCCGACCGCGTGATGGCAGCGGGTCACCGCCTTGCGGCGCGCGATATCGTCACCGACGACAAGGAGCACATCCGCCGGCGTGTACTGGACTGGTCGCGGGATGACGCCATCGACGTGATCATCACCACCGGGGGAACCGGCTTCACCGGGCGGGACGTGACGCCGGAAGCGCTGGAGCCGATCTTCGAGAAGAAGATGGACGGCTTCTCGGAAGTGTTCCACCGCATTTCCTATGATAAGATCGGAACCTCAACGATCCAGTCGCGCGCGACCGGAGGCGTGGTGAACGCCACCTTCGTATTCGTGCTGCCGGGCTCTCCCGGCGCCTGCCGCGACGCCTGGGACGGGATCCTGTCCGCCCAACTCGACTACCGGCATATGCCCTGCAATTTCGTGGAAATCATGCCGCGGCTGGACGAGCATCTGAAGCGCGGCGGCGGCAAATCGACCTGAAAGCCACGCTATTTCGGCGCGGCCACCCTGATCTCGGCATCCAGCCGTTTGGTGGCCAGCCCCCGCGCCACGCCCTCGGCGCTGTTTGCGCTTTTCGAAAGCGCGTTCGCCTGGCGCTTGGTGATCACCAGGCCCTCGGCCAG